>JAQUOK010000144.1 GCA_028717165.1 Victivallaceae bacterium
CCATGGCTTCGCGGCTTATGTCCAGCGGTTTTTCCGTCAGAACGTGTTTTCCGGCTTCCGCCGCCCTGACCGCCCAGACATTGTGAAGGCCGTTGGGAACCGCGACAATTACCGCGTCGTAATCACCCGGCACGGCGTTCAGGTCACTTAGCACGGGAATACTTTCACCGGCATCCGGCGGCCGTTTGCCGCTGCGGGAAATTATCCCGGCAAGTTCAGCCTCCGGAATTTTATTTATTGCCTGACAATAGGTATTTGAAATATTACCGCTGCCTGCTATTACAAACTTGAAAGTTTCCATGTCTTTTCTCCGTCACTGCCCGTCATTATTTAATTTAACCATATTATTGCAAAGTGCTTGCAAAGCTAAAAACACTCCGTCATTTTTACTGCCGGATATTTTATAAAATATTGGCGGCCGGATTTATTTCAAGCGGCAAAGCGGATGCGCCTTCGTTTTCTTAAAAATATTAACCAAAACAAACTTGTAATTATTATCCCACCGGATTATATTATTAACTGACGCGGGGCCTCCTGAACTTTTTGGGTCCATGGCGATTACATATATTTTAGCAACAATAATTGCCCGAAAGCAGGTCAATTGCTGTTCAAAAATGTATACTTTTTTGTCTCGTATATTATTTTTCGGGGACATCAGATATTTAGATTATGTTGAGGAAATTACTGAATGGAAATTGGAAAATTTAAATTTGTAAACTTCACTGTGACCTTGACAGGCGTTTTGTATGCCTGTCCGGGACCGATAATCTAATCGTATACGTTTTTTTACCGCTGCTGCTTACCGGGCCTTAAATATAAGGCTGGGGAATGGAACAGTTTGATTTTTATAGCGGCGCTTCGGAACCGGAAGCAGAAACCGTACACAGCGGTGTTTCCAGTGTCATGCCTCTGGCTGCCAGGATGCGGCCGTCCTCGCTTGATGAATACATCGGGCAGCGTCATATTCTGGGCCCCGGCAAGCTCCTGCGCCGCGCCATTACCGCCGACCGTTTCACTTCAATAATCCTGTCCGGCCCTCCGGGAACCGGGAAAACCAGTCTCGCGGAACTTATCGCCAGTACCACAAATTCCGAATTCGTCCGTCTGTCGGGTGTGAACTGCAGTGTCGCAGATATCCGCAGGCAGGTACAGATCGCTATTGAGCGTCAGCTTGCGGTCAAGCGTAAAACGACTCTGTTTATTGACGAGATCCACCGCTTTAACAAAGCGCAGCAGGATTCGTTGCTGCCCGATGTTGAAAACGGCAATATACGTCTGGTCGGTGCGACGACCCATAACCCGCAGTTCTACATAATCGGCGCCCTGCTGTCACGTTCGCTGGTGTTTACGCTCGAGGCTTTGTCCGCTGAAGACATCAGGATTTTGCTTGAGCGGGCCATAACGCATGAAAACGGTTTTGCCTCCCTGAAACTTGAGGTCAGCGACAAAGCGCTGGATTTTCTTGCCGGAATTTGTGAAGGCGACGCCAGAAAAGCGCTGACCGCCCTGGAAATCGCGGTACTTACCACGGAACCGGACAAAAACGGACTGGTCAAAATAAGCGAAAAAGAAGCTTCGGATTCAATTCAGCGGAAAATCATCAATTACGGCGATGATGGTCATTACGACACCGCCAGCGCCTTTATCAAAAGCATGCGCGGCAGCGACCCTGACGCTGCGGTTTACTGGCTGGCGAAGATGCTCCATGCAGGGGAAGACATAAGATTTATCGCGCGCCGTATCGTTATTTTTGCTTCGGAAGATATCGGGAACGCCGATCCCAGGGCGATTGCGCTGGCGACTTCCGCCATGCATGCGATCGATATGATCGGGATGCCGGAAGCGCGCATTATTCTGGCCCAAGCCGCCACTTACTGTGCCACCGCGCCTAAGAGCAACGCCGCTTACAAAGCGGTAAGCGAAGCTTTGGATGATGTTCAGAACGAGCGGGTTCAGGCGGTTCCGGTGCATCTGCGGGATCCGCATTCGACCGGCGCGGCGGAAGAACAGAAAAAGGCGGAAGCTTATAAATACCCCCATAATTTTGCGGACGGTTTTGTCGTGCAGGAATATATGGGAATAGCCAGGGATTATTACAAGCCGGCCGGTATCGGCTATGAAGAAAAGATTAAACAGCGGCTTGATTACTGGAAGCAGTGCCGGGCAATGGAGAAGAACAATGCTCAGAGAAGCTAAAAAGGACATGCGCAAGCGTTTTTTTGCGAAGCGCGCGACCCTGGATGCGGAATACCGCAAGGCCGCGGACGCGGCAATTTGCGCGGCGGTCGGCGCTCTGTCGATGGTAAAAAACGCCGAATGCATTGCGGCGTACATGTCTGACGGTACGGAAGTTGACCTGACGGCTTTTATGCTCGAATGCGAAAAGGCTGATAAAAGGATTTTTCTACCACGTTATTCCGCGTCTCCGGGCGTCGGTTATGAAATGGTTGAAATAGATGATTTGTCCCAGGATCTGGTCACCGGTAAATACGGACTGCCGGAACCGTCTCAGAAACTGCCTGCGGCTTCTGCGGAACAAATCAATAATATGCTTTGGCTGGTGCCGGGCGTGGCGTTTGACAAAATCGGCGCGCGGCTGGGCCGCGGCAAAGGCATTTACGACCGGCTGTTAAAGAATTCGAACGGCCTGTCGATCGGAATCTTTTATGAATGTCAGAGGGCTGACAAGGTTCCGGCTGGTGAACATGACCAGAAACTGGACATGATTGTTACAGAGAAAGTTATTATAAATTTGAAAAACTAAAGGGAGAAATGCTTATGAATGAATTGACCATCTATCTTATCGGAGGCGGGGGATTGATTGCCGGGATTTTTGCCGGTACGGTATTCCAGAAGATGCGTAAACTGTCCGCGGTCCAGCTCGCGGCGAAAATACGTGAGGACGCCGAAAAAGAAGCCGCTCATATTCAGCGGGAAGCCAAAGTTACCGCCAAAGCCGAACTGCTGAAGATGCGCGACGAAGTTGAAGAAGAGCTTACTGAACGCAGAAGGGAACAGTTCAATATCGAAAAACGCCTTAATCAGCGGGAAGAGAACCTCCAGAGAAAGGCTGATTCGATTGACGCCAGAATAGCTAATCTCGAACGCAAGGACAGGGAAATAGAAGCGCTGCGCGAACGTTTGAGCGGCCGGGAAAAGGATTTGCAGCAAAGTATTTCGAAACAAATTGACGAACTTGAAAGAATCGCCCTGATGGATCGCGAAAGCGCCAAGGAAATTCTTCTTGAAAAACTGAAGAACGAAGTCAAGAACGAATCGGGAATACTGGTTCGCGATGTCCTCGAAGAAGCCAAGGAAAAAGCGGAAAGGGAGTCCCGCCGCATCCTGACCTACGCCATCCAGCGTTATGCGTCGGACTGTACTTATGAGCGCACCACGGCGACAATTCCCCTGCCCAGCGATGAAGTGAAAGGACGCATCATCGGGCGCGAGGGACGCAATATCCGCGCTCTGGAAGCCGCCACCGGCGTCAGCATCCTGATCGATGACACTCCGGAAGCAGTGGTTATTTCCTGTTTCGACCCGATCAGAAAAGAAACCGCCCGGCAACTGCTTGAACGCCTGATCAATGACGGGCGCATCCATCCGACCCGGATCGAGGAACTGACCAAGAAAATCGCGAAAGAGATCGAGGAAAATGTTTTCAGCGCCGGAGAGAGTGCGGTACTCGAGGCCGGAATACCGGGCGTACCGCCGCAAATTATTAAACTTCTGGGACGTTTGAAATACCGTTACAGTTTTTCACAGAATGTTCTGCAGCATTCTCTGGAAACAGCCTATTTCATGGGCATGATCGCCGCCGAACTCGGCCTGGATGAACATAAGGCGAAACGCATAGGTCTTTTCCATGACCTGGGCAAAGCCGTCGATCACGAAATGGAAGGTTCCCATGCCAAGCTCGGCGCGGATATTCTGCGCAAACACGGCGAAGCTGAAGACGTTATTCATGCGGTAGCCGCCCACCACGAGGAAGTAGATACTACGAGCATATATGATATTCTGATCAATGCCTGCGATACTCTGAGCGCTTCGCGTCCGGGAGCCCGCAGCATGACCACGGAAATGTATCTGAAGCGCCTCGAACAGCTTGAAAACATCGCGCACGACTTCAAGGGGGTTGAAACCTGCTTTGCCCTTCAGGCCGGCCGGGAAATCCGCGTCGTGGTCAACCCTGAAATGATTTCGGAAGGGGAAGCTCAAATGCTGGCAAAGGAAATTTGTGAACGGATCGAGAAGGAAATGAATTATCCGGGACAGATCAAAACCACGATTATCCGTGAAACGCGCTCTGTCGAATACGCGAAGTAGTCAAGACCCGGGCGTGAAATACGCCTTATACCGGCTTGCAATCAAAAGAATAATAAATTTTATCCCTGGAAGGGATATCTAACGTAGCCCAAGGCGACGCCTTGGGAATATTATCGTTCCCAGAATGTTCCCTGAAAGGGAACCTCAAAATACGAATTATAATTGAAGTTCCCCTTCAGGGAACAGAAACTGGTGGTAATATTTACCCACCGCGTTGCGGTGGGCTACGCTGAATAACCCTGTCAGGGTTAACGAAACAACAATATTATATTTTTGCAACTTGATATAATACGTCAAAAAAAACTTGCCCACGGCGTTAATAGCTATCTTTTAAATCGCAAATGGTATTATTATACGGATTGTTCTTCGTTCAGGCCCAGTTACTGTTTCTGGCGCCGAATATCCCGAATAAGCCTCTGGATGTTTTTTGGGGAGACTGCGGCGTTTCGGACATAAGACTTTCTGTGGAACTGATGATCTTGCTTAAATTATTAAAGCGGTTCTTGGGCTTTTTGGCGAGCATTTCATGGAGGATGGTTTCTATTTCCTGATGGATCCCAGAGGTTATCTTGCTCGGCGCGACAGGTTTTTTATGGCATATTGAATGCCGTATTTCCGGAATGCTGTTTCCGGTGAAAGGTTTTTTCCCGGTAAACAGTTCGTAGCCGAGGACTCCCAGGCTGAAGATATCGGAATGATGGTCAATAGTGTCGTTTTCGTTGAAAGCCTCCGGGGACATATAGGCGGGGGAACCGGCTATCTGGTTTTCCGATGAGGTGTCGTGGGTATCGATAATATGCGCCAGACCGAAATCCGTGAGTTTGACATCCAGATTATCGGTTATCATAATATTCCCCGGTTTTATGTCACGATGCAGTACCTTATGTTTGTGGATAAACTGTATCGCCTTGCAGATCTGGACGAATATATGAAGGCGTTTCTGGAAGCTCAGGGAGTTTTCCTTGATAATTTCAGTCAGCGGACTTCCCTTGATGAATTCCATCAATATGTACGGCATATAATTTGCAGAGAAACCGTAATCATAGATTTGAACGATATTGGGATGTTTGATATCCGAAAGTATTTTGGCTTCGCTTAAAAACTGGCCGCCGCGCTGTACCTGATGCATTTCCGGCGCCAGATCCGAACGCAATATTTTCAACGCGTAATTCGCGTTGTCTTTTTTAACATGGAAAACAATCCCGGTTGAACCCGACCCGATTTGTTTTACGACATCGAGATCGGGGAGGAACTTGAAAATATTCTTATTCATTGCCAGGTTCGGTACCAGATGTTTTATCATCCGGTCTTTCTTTTCGATCAGGGCCATTCTGGCCTGGGACATTATCTTACTGGTTTCGACCGGCATTTCCATATAGTCAAAAGCCCCGAGCTTGGTTATTTTCACGGCTTCGGAAACAGTGGACTCGTAAGCGAGGATGATCACCTGCATCGCAGGGTGGCGTTTTTTGCAGTATTTAACCAGTTCCTGGCAGGTAGTACCGGGCAGATTGGAGTCGGCTATGAATACATCGAAAGAATAGTCGATCAGCGCTTCGAAGACTTCCCAGACATTGTGGACGATCTTTACTTCAAATTTTTTTTCGGCAAATGCGGCCAGTATGCTGCTGCGGGTATCTTCGTCTTTATTGGCCAGCAATACCCGTGCATCCCCGTATTCCGAGACAACCTGGGTGTCAGTAAGTTTTTGTGTCGTGTCGAGCATTAGTTGGCAATAGTTGTTCTGCTAAAATATTATTGCTTTATTCGAAACTTTTAATAAACCTGAATATAACATTTTTTTAACAATTTGCAAGCAAATTTTGCAGAAAAACCGCTTCCGTTCCGACTTTTATTTTTACGCTTGTTGATAAATGCTGAAATGCCCTTATTTTATGTTATTCAGCAATGCGAAAAAAACTCAGAGGTAGTGATGAATTTACTTTTTATAGGCGATATTGTCGGCAAGGGCGGCCGCAGAGCGGTTAAGGAAATGGCTCCGGAATTGAAACGGGAATTCAATTGTCAGTTCTGCATCGTTAACGGTGAGAATATGGCTTCCGGCGCCGGGCTTAACGCAAAATGCGTCTGGGATATCGGCAGTCATGCGGATGTTATCACTACCGGCGATCATCTCTGGGACCAGAAAAGCTTTGAACAGGAAATAAAACAGCTGCCTCAAGTCCTGCGTCCGGCGAATTTCAGCAGCGCGCAGCCGGGGCGCGGCTGGAAGGTATTCCGCAATCCGGCCTGCGGGGAGATTGCGGTAGTGAATCTGCTGGGCAAGGTATTTATGCGGGAAAGCGCCTACTGCCCGTTTGAGACCGCCGAAAAGATACTTGGCGAGATTCCGCCTTCGGTAAAGAGCATCGTGGTTGATTTTCACGCTGAAGCCACCAGCGAAAAAATAGCGATGGGCTATTTCCTCGAAGGAAAAGTCACCGCGGTTTTAGGTACCCACAGCCATGTCCAGACTGCCGATGCGAAGATCCTTCCCGGCGGTACCGCTTACATTACCGATGTCGGAATGGCCGGAGCTGAACGCTCGGTTCTGGGGCGGGACCCGAAACCCGTCATTGAAAAATTCCGGTACGGCATTCCCCGCCGTTTTGAAGTAGTGGAAAACGGCATTCGTCTGGATGCAGTTGTCGTCTCGTACGATCCGCAAAGCGGTAAGGCCGCCGCCATAAAGAATATTTCAAGAATGGCCGCATTTTAGGATAAAAAAACTTATGTGAAATACGAATTTTGCAATAAAATCACTTGCGATTTCCGAACGCAAAAAGCAAGTTGGTTTTGTTAATTGCGTTTCGCAAGAGTCTGCAGGATAAAATAAGGAATATATATGAAGACTGATATAGATTTTGCCAGAGTCGATGTACTTATAGACCTGGCATTGACGGAAGATTTGTGCAAAAGCGGAGACGCCACCAGTAAAGCGGTGATCCCGGAAGAAACAAAAGCAGCGGCCGTTCTGCGCTGTAAAGAAGATCT
>JAQUOK010000145.1 GCA_028717165.1 Victivallaceae bacterium
AAATTCTTTTGCGCTTTCAAACCAGTTCCTGAAATCTCTTTCGGCATTACTCAAACGCTGTTTAATATTGAGTTCTTTCACCGCCGGAAGCCGGAAACGTTTAGATGAATACAGTAATATTCCCTCTTTTTTAATGTCGCAGAAGAAATAATTACGGCGTTTTATCGCTGCCTTGATTTCATCGACGCTGTGCATGATAATGCTCAGATGGGTAGCGCAATGCGCCATCATGCGGGCTTTCCTTTTGATTTTATTACGGTAGCCTTTGTATTGGTATTTCGGAAGGTCTTTCACGACGAGAAGCAAGTCATAATCGCTTTGGTATTCGTAAAGGATCCCGTCATCGCCGACGTATTTGTCCTCAACCCAGTCGCCGCGGGCGTGACTGCCGAACAGGATAATGAATTCGGCGTCGATCATTTCGGTAATGATCCCGGTAACCGCCCTGAGTTCATCCCGTTTGTCTTCCGGTAAATGTGATAATGATTTCTTCATGTGAAAAATATACAGCTATCCTGCAGATTGGCAAAGATTTTAAAATATAAAATCAGGTTTTAAGCGGTAAAGCTTAATCGGACGAGCAAAAATCATTGTTTGAGAAAATGGGACTTTTGCGATACTTGGGACGCCTGGGACTTTGAGGTTAAATTCAAGAGTCTCAACCGTCCCAGGAGTCCCAATCGCTGTTAAGCAAGACTTTTGTCAGCCTCGTTTAATTGGTGCAGTTGGTTTATTTGGGGCACAAGGTGCAGAAAATGGTAAACAATTTTGCCGTTGAATACGATATAAGGGGATTTCTAATAATTCAATGGAGCACACTCTGCGCAGGCTGAGCCTGAGCGTAGCGAAAGGCAATATTCCCGTCCCGGTTGTGTTCCTGCTCAAGCGAGACGCTTAAGCTATTTAGAGGTTGCCGTAAGTTTAAAAGTGGAGCGGGCGACCGGAATCGAACCGGCGTGACCAGCTTGGGAAGCTGGGGCATAACCATTTTGCTACGCCCGCTTAAACGATGTCTAAACAATACATCACTTATTCAATAATTCAAACATACGATTTCAAAATCCAACGGCAAAATTTAAACGCAGTTCAGGCGGCCGCCGGCAATGACGATGTCAATATCCTCCTGCGACATATTGTGTTTCAGGAGCAGCGGGATTTCGCTGCCGTCGGCTTTGATTATTACGGCGGTGACCGGCTTGCCCGCGGCAAGCTGTCCGGGGGCGTTTTCGATTATGATCGAATCTTTTTCTTCTATCTTATCGTAATCCGCGGGGTCGGCGAAAAGCAGCGGCAGAATGCCGAAATTAATTAAATTGGCGGCATGGATGCGTTCAATGGCAAAAGCTATTACCGCCTTGATGCCGAGATACATCGGACAAATTGCGGCATGTTCGCGGGATGAACCCTGGCCGTAACTGTCGCGGCCGACGATGATCCCGTGTTTTCCGGCATCGCGGACCGCGGCGGCGCGTTCGGCGAAAGAGGGTTTGCCTTCTTCGGTGAAACATTCGAAAACCACCTGCGAATAAGCGGGAATGTTGCTGCGCAGTTTCAAATGAATTCCGGCCGGCATAATATGGTCGGTGGTTATTTTGTCGCCGACTTTTATAACCGTTTCGCCGTTTATCTTTTCCGGCAGCGGGCCGTTTTCCGGGGGATTGCCGATCGTCGGTTTGCGGATGATCTCGACCTTTGCACCGTTTTCCGGCGGCATGATGATCATATTGTCGTTGATCAGGAATTTGTCAGTTGCGGGAATTGCCGGATAATCGATGCCGAGTTTGCGCGGATCGATAAATTCGCCCTGTAAAGCGGCGGCAACTGCGGTTTCGGGACTGACCAGATAAGCCTGGTCGCCTTTCGTGCCGGTCCTGCCTGCGAAATTGCGGTTAAAGGTGCGCACGCTGACGGTTCCGTTCGCCGGGCTTTGTCCCTGGCCGATGCAGGGGCCGCAGCCGGTTTCCAGTATCCGCGCTCCGGCCGCGATCATATCGGCGAGCATGCCGTTGCGGGAAAGCATTTCCAGTACCTGGCGGCTTCCGGGAGCGATGGCCAGAGTCACGTCCGGGCTGACCTGTCGCCCTTTAAGTACGGCGGCAACCATTGCCAGATCGGCGAAAGAACTGTTTGTGCATGAACCGATAATTACCTGTCCGACTTTGGTCCCGGCAAGTTCTTCGATAGTTTTTATATTATCCGGGCTGGCGGGACAGGCGGCCAGCGGCTGAAGTTTATTCAGGTCTATTTCAATGACCCGGTCGTATTCCGCATCCGCGTCCGCTTTGAGTTCCAGCCACTGTTCGCCTCTGCCCTGGGCGGCGAGAAACTGTCCGGTCTGGGCGTCGGACGGAAAAACCGACGTGGTTACGCCGAGTTCTGCTCCCATGTTGGTGACGGTGGCGCGCTGCGGTACGGACAGGCTTTCAACGCCGTCTCCGAAATATTCGATAATACAGCCGACATTTCCCCTGGTACTGAGAATGGACAGCAATTTCAGAATAATGTCTTTCGCGGCGCACCACCGGGGAAGTTGCCCGGAAAGTTTTACGCCGATAACGCGCGGATAGTTCAGGCGGAAAGGCTTGCCGGCCATTGCCAGAGCTACGTCCAGGCCGCCGGCGCCGATCGCCAGCATGCCGATCCCGCCGCCGGTCGGGGTGTGGGAATCCGAACCGAGCAGGGTTTTGCCGGGCTGTCCGAAGCGCTCAAGGTGAACCTGATGGCAGATGCCGTTGCCGGGAGCTGAAAATTTGATGCCTTTGGCGGCCGCGACCGACTGCAGATATAAATGGTCATTGCGGTTTTCCGGGCCGTTCTGCATCATGTTATGGTCGACGTAGGATACCGACAGTTCGGTATTTACCTGCGGAATTTTCATTGCTTCGAGTTCCAGATACGCCATAGTGCCGGTGGCGTCCTGGGTCAGGGTCTGATCTATTTTTATCGCGACCGGCCTGCCGGTTTCCCGGTCACCGTAGACAAAATGCTTATTGATGATTTTCTGGACAACTGTGCCTTTAGCCATTTTTACTTCCTGTAATTTTTTGAACTTAAGCGGTTCCTGCAAACAAGCCGGCTTTCGATGAAAACATTATACTGCCTGTCGGTGTTGCATGTCGGCGGTCTCATCGAGATGCGGCGCTACTAAAACCACATAACAAATTTCTATAGAATAAAATTAAACCTTAGTATAAAACAAGTTTGGAAAATCTCAAGTTAGATACCATAAAAAAGACTGTATCTCCGGGGAAATACAGTCTTTAGTAGTCTTTAATAATTTTTTGGTTAATGAAAATTATTCAGTTTTTTCAGGTTTCGGTTCCAGGGCTTTTAACTGCTTTTCGCAGCCGTTTTTGACCCAGTCGGGACAACCCTTTGTCGCTATGGCGTCCTTATAACATTTTATGGCTTCTTCTTTTTTATCCATGGTTTTAAGGAGGTTGCCTTTATCATACAAACCGCGGCTTTTCCAGTAAGCGGAGACTTTTTTCGACGCGAGCAGTTTGTCATATTCGGCAATGGCTTCGTCATTCTTTTTCTGGCTTATAAGTATTGATGTAAGACAAAGGTACGCTTCCGCCTGGTAATTCGGATGGGCGCCTTCCGTCTTAATTATCTTGTTGTAAGCTTCAAGAGCTTTGTCATCATCTTTGATTCGATGGCGGTAATTATAACCGTGTCTTAACAGGGCGAGAGCTTCATGGTTTGGGCTTTGGGCATTTTCAAACATAAGCGTGAAAGTTTTTTCCGCATCTTCTCCCTGCTTCAAATTATATTGCGCCAGTCCCAGGTAATACAGGGCGTCGCTCCTGTAACATTCCGGCCATTTCATGATTGTTTCGGCGGGAAACTTTTCTGTAATTTCCTTATATTTCCCGGCGCTGTACATGAAATCTATTTTGCGAATCATTGATGAATATTGGTAGGGATTTACAATTTTTTCAGCCTTCTCGGCAAAAGCGATAGCCTCATCATATTTTTTGATGGCTCTGGCGGAATAGCCGGCATGAATATAGCAGTTATACTGATTACCCGGATTAGAGGTATTTTCCGCAAGTTTTGCAAAAGCGTCCATGGCCTCGGCATATTTTCTTGTACGGAAAAGGTTATAGGCGGCATTCCACTTTTCAGAATAATCTTTCTGGGCGAAAATTGCGCTTGAGCAACTTACGACAAGTAACAGGATTAACAGCTTTTTAAGCATTTTAATCTCCTTGTTTTGGGTTTTCATTATAGCGAGTACTAAAAATCTAGTATAACAGCCGGACTCGAAAATTGCAAATTTATTTTTTTTCAAGCGCTGATTCAGGGGAATTTTATCTTTTTTTTACGGTTTTGATTATAAGAGTTGTCGGAAAGATACTGTTCTGCGCTCCGCCGCAGGCAATTTCCAGGCAGTTCAAACCGTTCAGGTCATGCGGCAGGAGTTTCAGGATACTGTTCGTTCCGTAATGAAAATCGCCCAGTATGGGGATTTGAGAATCATTTTTTCTGTTCGCGGAGTTTTAATATGCCGGTTATGACCTGTATTGCGCGTTCCAGTTGAATGTCCGTAATCATTTTTTTATTTATCGGATATATTATGCCCGGGTGTTCTTCGAGCTGCTGCGCCAGTTCCAGGCGGTCTTTTAAGGACATCGGTACTTTTATATCCGGTTCTATGCCTTGGCCGTTGATAATATTGTGAGCCGGAGTGTAATAATTCGCCACGGTAAAACGCAAGGTGCCGTTGTCTTTTATCTTGCAGACGCGCTGTACGGAACCTTTGCCGAAAGTCCTGCTGCCGAGGAGGACCGCGCGTTTATGGTCTTTCATGCAGCCGGCGACGATTTCCGCAGCGCTGGCGCTGAAGCGGTTGATCAGAATAACAAGCGGGATGTTGGTGTATTTGGCGCATTTCACCGGGAATATTTTCTGGGCTTTTTTAAGGTCGCGGCCTTCGATGGTGATGATCAGTTCTTTTTCATCCAGAAAACGGCTGCATATCGCGATCGCGGCTTCAACCAGCCCGCCGGGATTGTTGCGCAGATCAAGGACGAGCGCCCGGCAATTATCTTTCTCCAGTTTTTTCAGAGCGTTGTCCATGAATTCCACGCTTTGTTCCCCGAAACTGCTTATACGGATGTAGCCGATTTTATTTTTCAGCATTTTCACATCTTTGAATTCCGGGGAATCCTGTTTAAATTCCGACCGGGTGATTTCCAGGACTACCGGGTCGTCTTCGTTCTCGCGGATAATTTCAAGTTTGACTTTGGTTCCTGGTTTGCCCCGCAGCAATTGCCCGCATTGCTCAAGGGTTAAAACGGCAGTCGGGTTGTCATCGATTTTTATGATTATATCCCCGGTTTTCACGCCGGCTTTCGCGGCCGGGGAATCCTTCAGGGTGCAGATTACCTTGAAACCGGCCTGTTTGCTTTTCAGCGCCATTATGCCGATGCCGAGATGCCGCGAACTGTGCTTGGTGGATTGGTCCGGGACTGACGGTTCGTAGCTGCTGTAGGGGTCCAGTTCATGCAGCATGCCTTTCAGGGCGCCGTCGACGAGTTTGTGCATGCTGACCTTTTGCTGGTCGACATAAAGTTTCTGCAGAAGCTTCATTACCGTTACCAGCCGCCGCAGATTATCATAGGCTTCCGTATCATCGACGGTGACCGGGGATTCCTCCACGGCGGTAAAGTCGATTTTCTCAAGCTCACTGCCGCCGGCGGAAAAAACGGGCAGGAACAAGGCCGCCGTCAAAACCGATTGAAATATGAGTTTTACAAACATAAGACATTCCGTTCTTTAATAATTGTAATTATAACTTAGCCTGTATCATCTGATTAACAAATCAGGTATTTCATAATCCGGGGCAATTTCCCGTAAAAATTTCAAATGCGGATAGAACTCGCCGACTTCGTACAGATTATGGGCATCGCTGCCGAGAGTTAATTTGACGCCGTTTTCAATACACATGCGGAAAAATTCGGCCGGCGGTTCATTGGTATGGTAATTTATTTCGGCCGCACAGCGGTAACGTTTAAGGAGTTCGACGAGCGGGGCGAAAAGATGCCGCGGCAGATCCATGCCGCGCCGCCGGAAAATACGGAAAGGATGCACCAGCGCATCGATCCCGGAAGCCAGTGCCGCTTCGTTCAGGAAAAGGAATTCTTTTTCGATTGCTTTCATGTCGGGGTTTTTCAGATCCATAAAATGAACCGAGCCGTTACGGAATTCCAGTTTGTTCCAGGCATCCTGCCTGATGACTTTCCGGCCGCGGCAGTCATAGTCCACTTCCATTCCCAGCCGGCAGAAAGTATTCGCTTCGGCGGCGTACATGGAAAAATATTCCGGTGTCCGGTCAGTGATTTCACTTGCTTCCAGACCTTCCAGATAATTTAAGGACCGGCTGTAATTTCCCAGGTTGAAATATAAATGGGCGGAATGTTCACTGATGACGATGCCGTCGAGCCCGAACATTTGCCCGAGGCTTATTGATTTCGCTATGTCCATGTTTTCGTTGCAGTAAGCCAGCCTGGTGTGGACGTGACAGTCAACCAGACGCAGTTCCTCCGGCATGGCAAGATTTTCCTGCAGGCAGCTTGCTTTACCGCGTTCGTCTATTTCGATCACGGTATAGCCGAAGCGGTTTTCGCATAAGGCGGGTCCGGCGATATAACTCATGCCGCGGTGATCGAGTTTTGCGAATCCTTCGTGATAATGCCCAGAAAGCGCCAGAACATAGTTGGCTTCCCGCATGACTTTTATGATTTCGTCGGCATTCGTGTAATTATAGGGACAGTTCGCTTCCGGTTCGGGAGGAAACAGCGGAACGTGCTGCAGCGATACCAGCGGGCCGTTGAATTCCGCTCCCAGTTGACGCATCCGGGCGATTTCTTCCGGAGTGCGGAAAGCGTTGTATCCGGGTCTTTCCGGATCGAAGAACGGCACGAAGCGAATGCCGTTGATATCGAGGAAATCGGCGGGTTTCCCCATGATTTTTTTAAAAACGCCGATTTCCGGGTCATGGTTTCCGTTTATAACGATTGTCGGGGCTTCAAGCAGGTCAATAATTTTTTTCAGTTCCGGCAGCAATTCCCGGCCTTCTCCCGGATTCGGCCTGTCAACCAAATCCCCGCCGATAAAAACCAGGTCAGGTTTGATAAAACGGTTCAGGCGACGCACGGCGCGGAGCAGCAGAATGTCCGCGAATTCCCCATGGCGTTCAGGAATTGCGGGATTTGCGGATTTTGAAAAGTGCAGGTCGGTCAGAACAGCGATTTTAGTTTTCATGGTCTCCAATAAAATTTAAGAACGGTT
>JAQUOK010000146.1 GCA_028717165.1 Victivallaceae bacterium
CGCGGAAGATTAAGGCGCTTCGGGAATCCCTGAAGGCCGAAGCGGCTAAAGTGCTTGCGGATGCTTCCGGGGTAAACTTTGACGCCGTCAGAAAAAAAGTTATTGAACAGATCATTGAACTTAAAAAACTGTCAGGTGCACCCCGGAAATAATGAACACTGTGAAACTTTCGTTTAAATTGGTGCTGGCAGTTATCTTCTGAACGGCAAAAGGAACAGTTCCAATACCAGCTTGTCCCGGATCTGTATTGCCGTTAAAAAAAATAAGTTTTGCCGTATCCTGCTTCTGCGAATTTTTCTGCGTTTCCGCATGAAAACGCGGCCTCGCTTTTTTTTCAACAAAAAAGCTTAATTTTATCAAATTCCCTATTGACAAAAACGTTTTTCTGCTGTATTTTCTCATTGTCATAAGAGTATAACATAAGATACAATGCAATAATTGTTCTTAGGTTTTTATGCCGGCATGATTGGCAACCGATAGCCCTTTGTGCTTCTGTTTAACATAACAGGAGGAAAAGCAGAAAAGCTATTGCCTTTTCGGGCCAACATGTGTATAATCATTATATAAGGAAAGTTTTAACAATGATATTCGGCTCTGACAGCCTGAAACAGACGCATAGTACAGATAACGTTGATAGAATTTTTGACGGAACAAAACAATAATAAGGAGGCCTAAAATGAAAAAACGAATGTCTGAAACCAAATGGAGTTTTACACTCATCGAACTCCTTGTCGTGATCGCCATCATTGCAATTCTCGCCTCAATGCTGCTCCCTGCTCTTAGTCAGGCCAGAGCCAAAGCCAGACAACTGGAATGCATGAATAATTTTAAACAATTCGGTCAGGGCCTCAGTTTCTATTCTTCGGATTATGATGACTGGCTGCTTATGTACCACGACGGAGTTTTATATGCCTGGGAATATTATTTGCCCAACTATTGGAAACCTGGCACGCCCAGCGGTATCGAAAATTTCCCCAAGTGCCAGAGCTGGCTGCCGCGTATGTATGAACTCGGGGTCGCCACTTATGGCAGATATCCCGGTTATGGCTATAACTGGTCCGCGGGAGACCGAAGAGCCGCATTCAATATCACCCCCAAGAAGCTTAATACTATACGCAGGATTTCCGAAAAGGCAATAATCGCCGATACAGTTAACAGTAACAGCAGATGGAGTCTTCCTACCTATATCGACTATAGCCGACATGCCGGAAGGTCGGCGAATACTCTTTATCTGGACGGCCATTCCAAAAGCGTGACGGAAGGCACGGTTATAGAAGAGCAAACCGACTGGACAGTCCTTCAATAAAGTCGACCCAGACGGTCGAAGTATTGAACCCAACTAAATAAAATACAACCCGCTTGGAGGAACAAACATGTTCTATGGGACGCTTATTGCCTCGAAAATGAAATTAATCGCTTTATTATTAACATTATCAAGTATTTTTACGATTGGAGTCGGCATGGAAAAAGGACCGGTCATATATTTCCCTATGAATGAAGGCGGCGGAGAATTCATTGTTGATTATAATGGCAGGAAGGGGATTATTCACAATGCCGAATGGGGCAAGGGCAGATTCGGTTCCGGGTTGTATTTCAACGGCAAGGACAGTTATGTTGAAGTAACGGACATAAAAGGCTTGAACAATACGGATGAACTGACTATCGCAGCCTGGATTAATCCCAAAGGTCTCGGAAAACAGAGGAACAAACCGGTAATTTTATGTCAGGGCGAGTATAAAAAAGGCGGATGGTATTTATTTTTCAATTCTCCCGGCGGTATTGGAATTATTTTTACCAATCCCGGCAAAGCCTATACAAAATCCATAAAAACCGGTATCCAGCTGAATCAATGGCAGCATGTGGCAATTACGATGGATAAGAAAAATGGGATTAACATTTACCTTAACGGGGAAAAAACTTCTGTAAGAAAAGAAGGGTTTGAATGGCTGCCTTCCCTGTCGCCTTTATATATCGGCAGATACAAAAACAAAAATTTCGAATACGAAGGGGGCATTGATGAGCTGAGAATATATGACCGGGTTCTGTGCCTGGAGGAAATACAGTTTCTCTTTACTGCGGCAGATGAAAAAACTCCCGTGAAAAATACCGTCAGCATCAGCCGGGTTAAGACCCCTCCCATTATCGACGGAGAGATAAAAAAAGATATCTGGAACGCTGTTCCGGTAACCGCTTTCGATTTTAAACTCATGGGGGGAAACAATAAGAATGCCGCTAAGCAAAGTTTTGTTTCCGCGGTATATGACGACCGGAATATTTATTTCTGCTTTTACCTGCTGGAACCGGATATTGCTAAAATATCCGCCAATTATCTCCAGCGGGACTCTTCCGTCTGGAACGATGACTGCGTTGAGATTTTCCTGGATGTGAACAATGACAAGAAAAGTTACTGCCATCTTATCTGTAATTCCAAAGGGGTACAGGCCGATGAATACAGTCCCGACAGTACGGAAAAAAACCGCGCCTGGAACGGAAAATGGCAGTCAGCCGCAAAAACCGGCAAGGATTTCTGGTGCGTTGAAATCGCTGTTCCATTTGAAACCCTGGGATTGAAAAAAGCTCCTGCTTCCGGAACCTGCTGGGGCGTAAGCCTGAACCGGGGTGAAACCCAGACGAAGGAGTTCAGCGGCTGGCCTGACGGTTCTTTCCATGATCCGAAAAAGTTCGGTAATTTTATTTTCAGCGATACTGTACTTGCCGGTTCAGGCGGCGCTCCGCTCAAGGATAATATCCTGGTGAAATTGGCCGAAATTAAAAAACAAGCCGCTGTTTCCGGACGCAGCCTTGCCGCCTTGAAAAACGATTCCAGCCTGGCGGATGCCCGAACCGGGTTAAGCGAAATAACCGGACAGGCTCTGGCAATCGCAAATGACTTGGCCAAAACGGGAAAAGATAAAGATATGGATTCAAGCGAATGGACGCAGATCAATAATAAGTTTGCCCGGATGAAAATGCAGCTTAACGGCATTGAAGTTAAACTTGAAATTACCGCTTTGTATAATAAAATCAGGGAAAAACTTCCGCTCACGCCTGAGGTAAAGAAAAATATTTCCCAAGGCCTCCTTAAACTTGCGGCAAAAACGGATTCCGATGATATGCCTGCCGCCGATAAAAAATATTATGACCTGGTAAAACGCCAAATTTATCGGCTTTTTTACAAGCAGCCGTATTTGATCTGGATGAAAAGTCCCTGGGAGAACCTCACTTCCGATCAACTCCCGGCGCTGGCGGATAAGTCAGGAAAAATAAATATGTCCATGGCGATAAATGAAACCAGAAGCAGTTCTTTTGTAATAACAAATTTTTCCGATAAGGAATTGAGTTTCACCGTTACGGCGCAAAACGGGCAGATCCCTCTTACGATAAGGGAATGCTATCCGATAAAGGCAGTTAACGGCAAATTTGTCAATGACGCCCTGCCGCTGCTGGAAACGCTGAAAGTCCCGCCTTTTCAAAGCCGGGAAGTCTGGCTGGCTGTTAACAGCGGGAACCTGCGTCCCGGAAATTATGAAACTGCGCTTTCCATAAAAGCGGACAAACTTGCCGACACTGTTAAACTGAACGTTCAGGTTTATCCGGTAACCCTGCCTGAGTGCGACAAAAATTTTCCCCTTTACACATACGTCTGGGATTATCTGGATACCAAGCCGCCTGAAATACAGGAAGCCGCGGTCAAAGATTTGCGGGCTCATTATATAACCGTACCGTATTTAAACACGGCAGTTCCCTGGCCGGAATTTGATTCCGACGGCAGGATGAAAGAGATCGATTTCTCCGGATGCGACCGGGCTATTGAGCTCTGGGAAAAAGGGTCTTATAAAATGCTGGCCTGGTACTGGCATTTCCGCGTCTCGCTGAGCCACAGCAAAAACTGTAACGCCAAACGTTTCGGCGAAAAATTCATGAGCAGTGAATGGAAAGCGAATTTTTCGGCGTGGCTTTCCAAATTTGTCGCACATCTCAAGGAAAAGGGATTGACGTATGACGATTTCTATTTTCATATATTCGATGAGACTATCTGCGATGATTTCAGGGAAACGGCAAAACTGGTTAAACAAATTGATCCCAGGATAAAAATATTCTCGGATCCGGCCCTGATTACCGCCCGGACGACGGAACAGATAAAAGCCTTGTCGCCTTATATGGATATATGGAGTCCGCTTCTGTGGAATTTTATATCCAGAGAAGAAGATTTGGCGATAATGTCGCAAAAGGGACAATATTACTGGAACTACGCAAATCCCGAAGGAATTCCTCAATACTTCAATAAATATCGTTTAATTCCCTGGTATACTTATAAATTGGGAATGCGCGGCTGCGGCTACTGGGTTTATCTGTGTTACGAAAAACTGAGCTGGAACCAGACTAAACAAAGCTGGGACATGATTTACCTGAGTAAATATGCGCCGGCGGATGTCAGCAGAAAAGAACTGATTATCCCGGGTAAACGCTGGGAAGCCTGGCGGGAAGGAGTAGAAGACTACCTCTACCTGGATATTCTGGAAAAAGCGGTACGGGAGGCGGAGGCAAAAGGGATTGCCCTGAAAACCGCCCAATCTGCACGGACGCTTATTGATGCGGAAGTTAAAAAAGTAGTCGGAGCGGACGCCTGTCCGGAACTGGCTGAAAAAGCCAGGCTTAAACTGCTGGATAAAATAATTGAACTGAAAAATGAGACGAGAAAAAAATGACGCAAGCTAAATTTTCATTTGCGGTAACGAGCGATACCCATTATCTGAATAAGGATTACCATAAGTCGCAAATAGCAAGGGGCATTACCGATGATTTGAACAGATATGACTGGGTTACCCGTAATGTTTTAGGCCCCTTTATTTCTGAGATCAGAAGCTTTTCCCCGAATTTCATACTACTTGCCGGAGACTTTATTGAAGCGGGATGCGATTCGGAATCGGCAACGGTCAGGGAAATGCGGGAAGGATTGTCTTTATTGTCCAGTCCGGAAATTCCGCTGTTCCTGATAAAAGGAAATCATGAACCGGATGATGTTTACCGGAAAATAATCTGGCCGGATCTTAATGAAAAACTCGAAAAAGAAGTAACCGCGAATTATTATTCCTTTTCGTATGAGAACAGTCATTTCATAATTATTGACTGCGAAGATTTCGAAACCGACAAACAGTATCTTTGGCTGAAAAATGAACTTGAAATGCATTCGCGGGAGAAAAATATTTTCATTTTCGGCCATTCTCCGGTTTTCCCGGTTGCCAGGCCTTTTTTCTGCGAACTGGAGTTTCACCGTAAAATATTGAAACTGCTTCAGAAATATCAGGCGGACGTTTATTTTTGCGGACACACCCATAATCAATGCCTCACCCGGCATAAATTGAATTCGCAAAACGAAATTCTCCAGTTGAAAACAGCCGGTACCGGTTTTCCGGATAAACACCTTAACCTGCAGGAATGGCGAACCCTGCTTGATTACCGGGGATTCCCTTACGATTTTCTGTGGGGCCTCCTTGAAGACAGCGCTCCAGGTTATTTTTTAGTGGATGTTTTCGAAGAAAAAATCCGTATCGCCCATTATGTCTTTGGTAAAGAACTTTGCGGCGCCATAGAATATACAAGGAATTCTCAGTGCCGGGTATCCCGGCCGGGGCATTTAACCGGCTCCGCGACGGATTTTGCCGGTATTGCGCAGGAGGATATTGAAGCTGCATACCTGCATTTATGCATTTATAATTCAACCGGTAAAAATAAGGCCGTCATTCTCAATGGAACGCCTATAGGCAATATCCCGATCGGCGATTCATATTCAGCCAGAAAAAAAATAACGCTGCCTCAGAGCTGCTTTGCTAAAATAAAACAGGAAAACAGTCTGGAAATACAAAATCCGGAAAAGGAATCGTTTACGACCGGTTCGTTTGTTCTGGAACTCGTTTTGAAGGACGAACGCCGAATACTTTCGACAATATCCCCCAATATTTACACAACGACAAACAAATGGGATGTCTGGCGTCTTGATATTCTTAAATATTTCAGCCCCGGCGAAACTATCGGACCGGTTCAGTTGAATTTCAAGACAGAGAAAAAACGGAATATGTAAATCGTTGGATAACGTTATGAACAGGATTTTTTTTATAATTTTATTTGTCGTTTTTTTTCAATTCCCGCTTTCAGCCGGAACTATTGAAGAAGTTAACGGCAAAACCATCATCCACGTAAAAGTCTTCAGATTACCCGATCCGACCCAGACGGATGCGTTCAACCGGTCGGAATGCGCGGCGGTAAAGGCGTTTGTCGAACAATTCCCGAAGATATTTGCGAAGAAATACCGCGCCCGATACAAGGCGGATCCGGTAAAATACGGGAACCGTAACTGGGACAACGTGGAAATCCAACTGGAACAGTTTTCCGGAATAGAGGTTGAGGGTGTCGAAACCGACCTGCTGGCGATTGCCGGCGATATGGCGCCGGATATCCTCTATGTAAATTTCCGCAAATCGGACAATTACATCCGCAACAGTTTTCTTTATCCGCTGGACGAATATTTTTCTACCATGACCCGCGCGGAAACCGACTTCCGGATCAACAGAAAACTCTGGCCGGTGATCAGGCGCAAGGGGCCCGGCGGCAGGGAGCACATCTGGGCCATGCCTTACGGCGGAGCTCTGGGAAGAGCGCTTTTTTACCGTCGCGACCTTTTTGATGAAAAGGGTATCAAGTATCCTGATGGGAACTGGACTTGGGACGATTTGCTCGCCGCATGTAAAAAAATAACGGATCCTTCCCAAGGCATATACGGACTTCTCCTGCACCGAGGGAAACATGAATCTCATAAATGGATAACTTTTCTCTGGTCAGCCGGCGGTGAGGTAATGAGCTACAATCCGGCTGAGGATAAATGGCGTTGTGAATTCGACGGGCCGGGCGCCGCTGAGGCATTGGATTTTTATATTCGTCTCAGCGCCGAAAAGTGGCTGGATAAAAACGGCAATATCTGCAGGGGGTACTCGACAAAAGATACTGCTGACTCAAAAGCAATGTGGGATAGAGGCAAAGTCGGAATGATGTTCAGTTATCTTGATGAAAAACTCTTTTCCACAATTAACCCGGACGTAACCGGCCTATGTCCGGTACCGCTCGGCCCAGGAGGCAAACGCGGCGCGGAACTTAACAGCTGCATGATGGGTTTGTATTCGCAGATAAAAGACCCGGCAGTGCGCGACGCGGCCTGGGAATACATGTTTTTTTACGACTCCGAGGAAGCGGCGCGGATCAAGACGAAAATAATGGTGGAAGGCGGCCTTGGGCAGTTCA
>JAQUOK010000147.1 GCA_028717165.1 Victivallaceae bacterium
AAAATCACTGTTTCGAAGCTCTCCGATATTAGCCTTGGTTCGCGCCATTCGCAACCTCCTTAAGCTAGGGTTGCGAATAATGTAGCAGTATTATTTCAATATTCAAGCTTTAAATGAGCAGTATTGGGGCTAGGGGCGAAGAGAACGTTGTATGAGTGCTAAACGCTGAACTGTTATCAACGTTTCCCACTCTCTTTTGAGGAGTTAAGCTATATCCTCCGGGTGGGCTTGTTTACTCTCTCTTGTATGCAAAGCGTTTCCCAGACCATCAGCATAGTTGAAGGTTTAAGATTAAACAATTAACACGTTTGCCGCATTTTGCTTGCCAAGCTAAATTTTTCTTAGAATGTTCCCAGCTCATTGTCCAGAATAGACATTTCATCTTCGACGAATTCAATAACCTTTTCAACGGCTTTGGCGCGGTGGCTTATTTTATTTTTTTCTGCGGGGGCAAGTTCCGCAAAAGTTTTATCGAATCCGTCCGGCATAAAAACCGGGTCGTAGCCGAAACCGTTTATGCCGCGGGGCTTTTCGATGATCGTGCCGTAGATTTCTCCCCGGAACGACCCGACAATTTCGCCGTTGAACGCAACGGAGATAACACACACGAAACGGGCGCGGCGATTTTCCTTTCCTGCAAGTTCCTTTAATATCCGGTCGATACGGGCCGGGTCGTTTTCGGCATAGCGGGCGGAGTATATGCCGGGGGCGTTGTTCAGCGCTTCCACTTCCAGGCCGGAATCGTCCGCGAAAGCCGGCAAATCACAGTAATTTGCCGCGGCCAGGGCCTTCAGGTTCGCGTTTTCTTCAAAACTGCTGCCGTTTTCCTCCGGTTCTTCATAACCGGGGCAGTCGTTCAGAGAGAGAATTTCCAGTTCCTGCCCGGCCAGGAGTTTCCGGTATTCTTCAAGTTTGTGCAGGTTATAGGTGGCGGCAACGATTTTACTCATAGAAATGTCCTTTAAAATTTTGAATTCCCGGTTTCTTTCCTTTATATTACTGCCATAATATTATTTTACAACAAACCAATCCCGTTAAAAAAATGATCAGCCATACCATAGGAAAAGCGCTTGAAAACTTTTGCGCCTTTAAAGTCTATATCGGTTTCAGCGGGGGCGCGGACAGCGTCGCGCTGCTGATTTCCACCAATGATTTCGTCAGGGAACTTGATATCGATATAACGGCAGTTCACTTCGAACACGGTATCCGCGGCGAAGCCAGCCGCCTCGACGCCCTGTGGTGCCGGGATTTCTGTCGTTGCCGCGGCATTAAATACGAACAGTATGATCTGCGCGTCCCGGAAGAAAGCCGGAAAAGCGAAAATCTCGAAGCTGCGGCCCGCCGTTTGCGGATCGCCAAATGGCACGAGCTGATCCGGCGGCAGGAGAAATGTGTTGTGCTACTCGGTCATCATGCCGACGACCGCATCGAAAACATGTTTATCCGCCTGTGCCGCGGGGCAAATGTTTCCGGCCTGACTTCGCTGCGGGAGGAAACCGCAGTGAAAAATATAAAATTCATCCGTCCCCTGCTGGCGTTCAGCAAACTTGATCTGATCGAATTCCTTACCGAACGCGGCATTGCCGAATGGTGTGTGGACCACAGTAATTTTGACGAAAGTTATACCCGGAATTATTTCAGGCATCGGATAATCCCGGAAATCATAGAAAAACTGCCGACTGCCGCGACGGGTTTGATAAAAGCGGCAAAAGCGCTGGAAGCGGATGCTTTGTTCATAGAGGAAAGCGCCAGGGAAAAATATTCCCAGGTCGCGGGGCAGGAAATAACCGGAACCAAATTCTGGCGTCCCCTGCCGCCGGCGCTCCGGGCAAGGGTTCTCCGTTACTGGCTGAGCGCGCTTTTGAAAACCGAGTTTATTCCGACCTACGATATTATCGAGCGTTTTCAGGAGGCCCTGGAACAAAAAGGCGGCAGGCAGATACTGGTTCCCCTGTCCGGCGACAGTTTTATCTGGCTTCACCGCGGAGAGGTTGGCCTGACTTTAGAGTCTTCGGTTGAAACGGATGAGCTGGTTTGGAACCGGCTTGAAGAAGAAACGATAAATTACGGCGGCAAAACCTTCAAGGTAAGGATAAGCGGGGAATTTGACCGGGGGGCGGTCAATCCTGCCGTTGCGGCGTTTGATGCTGATCTGCTGCCGGCGAAGCTGATTCTGTCCCGGCGCCGGAGCGGCGACAAAATGATCCCGTTCGGCGGCAGCCGGCACATCAGGCTCAAAAAAATATTGACGGAACGGAAACTGACCGCGGTCGAAAAAGAAAACCTGATCGTTTTCCGTGCCGAAGACGGTAAAATAATCTGGGTTCCGGAAATTCGGCATTCAGCCTTCGCACCCGTAAGCGAAAAAACCGGCAGTATCGCCTATATAGAAATGACCGGATGAGTTTCCGTATTGAGGCAAAACTTGAAGGATGGCATTATTATGAGCAGGAAATCAATAGTTGAAAAAGTTTTAAGTGGAAAAACCTTGGTTTCAGACGGGGCCTGGGGGACATTTCTGCAGCGGAAAGGCATGCAGCCGGGGGAATGCCCGGAATTATGGTGCATCGAGCATCGCGAAGCGGTACGGGAAATCGCCGAGAGTTATATTGACGCCGGCGCGGATATGATCGAGACCAACAGTTTCGGCGGAACATCGTTCAAGCTTGAACATTACGGGCTTCAGGAGCGGACAGCCGAGCTGAACAAGGCGGCGGCCTCCATTTCCCGCGAGGCGGCCGGAGCGGACAAATATGTGATTGCCTCTATCGGCCCTACCGGGAAAATGCTGCTTATGGGCGATGTTACGTCCGAAGACCTTTATAATGCGTTTAAAGAACAGGCGCTTGCTCTTGCCGCCGGCGGCGCGGATGCGGCATGCATTGAAACGATGTCCGATATAGACGAAGCCGTATGTGCGGTAAAGGCGGTAAAGGAAAATACCGGTCTCGAAGTTATCTGTACCTTTTCTTTTGAAAAGACCATAAACGGCGAATACCGTACGATGATGGGCGTTTCTCCCGCCGATATGGTCGCGGCCCTGGTCCCCGCCGGTGCGGATATTATCGGCACAAACTGCGGCAACGGCATGGAGCGCATGATTGAAATCGTAAGAGAAATCCGGGCGGCGAACACGGATATTCCGATTCTGGTCCATGCCAACGCCGGAATGCCGGAAAACGTGAACGGCGCGGATGTTTTCCCGGATTCTCCCGAAGATATGGCCGGAATGACTCCCCTGTTGATCGCGGCCGGAGCCAATATTATCGGCGGCTGCTGCGGTACGACCCCGGCTCACGTCAGGGCGATCAGGGAAACGATTGAAAACCTTTGATTCGGGTAATCAATCCATTGTCATCCCAGAATTTATCAATTCAAGGTATTTTTATCTTAGTTTGAGCTTGGGAAATTTATTTTCCCGAATACTTCACTTTTCGTTTTACATCTATCGCCGCGTTGTGCATTTCCTGGCGAGAAACACGTTCAACGTCTACGGCCCGACAGAGTCTCGCCACAAATTTCGTATCTCCCGATTTTATATGGGATGGCTCTGTAATCAGCCTTTAATTTTCCAATCGAGGGCGCCGACCGGACATTCTTCTATACAGGCTCCGCAATCAGTACAGGAAAGCGGCAGGACTTTGCCGAAAGCTGTTTCCACTTTAGTGCTGAAGCCGCGCAGTTTCTGGCTGAGCAGATTGGCATTTACCACGTCCTTGCAGATCTTGACGCAGATCCCGCACTTGATGCACTTCATGCGGTCCTGAATAATCGCCGGGTGGCGATTGTCGTAGCCGTTACTGAGTTTTTCACCTTTAATCGCGTCCGGAACCGCGAGATATTCCTCTGAGAATTTCTTGAGTTTACAGTCGCCTTTGGCGGTGCAGCTGCATTCGATGCAGCGCTTGCCTTCTGCCGTCATGGCTTCCCCCCCGATCGTGGAACAGACCTCTTTAAAGGTGCTTTTGCGTTCTTCCAGCGGGATAAAGTCAATTTTTACGCGGGGCTCTTCGGAAACGTCTTCTTTGAGGTAAACGAGATCGTCTTTATTCAGGCTGTTCCAGTGCCCGCGCGAAACGTTGAAGGTAAATTCGGAACACGGCTTGACCAGTCCGCGCGAGAAGAAATCAACAATGCCGAGCGCGATTTTGCGTCCGCCCGCAACTCCTTCGACGACCGTCGCCGCCCCGGTGACACAGTCGCCGGCGGCGAAAACATTGTCTTCGAGGTGATAGGCTTCTTCGCTGACGTCGATGCCGCCCCAGCGGTTGGTGCGGACACCGCCGGGCGCGTCGGTTTTCTGGCCGATGGCGGCGATGACCGTATCGGCTTCGGTGTCGTATTCGCTGCCGGCGATCGGAACCGGGCGGCGGCGGCCGGAAGCGTCGGGTTCGCCGAGTTCCATTTTCTGGCAGGTCAGGATCAGTTTGCCGTTTTCCCGGCGCAGTTTGACCGGAGCGGTCAGGAAGCTGAATTTAACGCCTTCTTCTTTGGCTTCCTCTATTTCTATTTTTTCGGCGGGCATTTCATTTTCCGTCCGGCGGTAAAAACAATTCACGTCGGGGCTTCCGAGCCTTACGGAAGTGCGCACGCAGTCCATGGCGGTATTGCCGCCGCCGACCACGATGACTTTGCCGGGATTGTCTCCGCTCCAGTCGGCAAGGGCGACGTCTTTCAGAAAATCGATGCCCTGCATTGCCAGTTCTTCGCCTTCACAGTGCATGGAACTCGGCTGCCAGCAGCCGATAGTGACCGCGACCGCATCGAAATTTAGCTTGAGATCCGCCATGGAAAGATTGTCGCCGAGTTTACGGCCGCATTCAAAACCGATGCCGCCCATTTTGGGAAAATGCGCCAGTTCTTTGTCCAGGATTGCTTTCGGCAGACGGTATTCCGGAATGCCGTAACGAAGCATGCCGCCGGGTTTCGGCATCTGCTCGTAAATAACCGATTCAATGCCGTTGCGCCGCAGGAAATACGCGGCGGATATACCTGCCGGGCCGGCGCCGACAATGCCGACTTTCCTGCCGTTGAGCGGGGGGAGTTCCTCCATGTATTCGTCGTAATGCAGGTCGGCGGCGAGGCGTTTGAAATCATTGATCGCCACCGGCTTGCCGCTGACGTTCTTGCGGCAGTCTTTTTCGCAGAAACGCGGACAGACGCGCCCGATGCTCATCGGCAGCGGAATCCGTTCTTTCAGGATTTTGAGGCATTCCAGAAAATCGCCCTTGCGTCCGGCGCGGACATATTCCTCGACGGGCGCATGGGCCGGACAGGCCATAGTACAGGGCGCTTCGCAGTCCCCTGCATGTTCGGAAAGGAGCAGTTCCAGGGCGGTCCGACGCATATCTTTGACTTCGTCGCTGGAGGCGTCGATCTCCTGCCCCGGCACCGGGCAGGCGGAACACGAAGGCAGGAAACGTCCGGTTTTACGGTCTTTCACCACGCAGACGAAACACGACGTCGTTCTGGAAATCTTTTCGTTATGGCACAGACTCGGTATCTGAATACCGTTTTCGGCGGCAATGCCGAGAATGGTTTTATTTGCTTCGGCGCTGACTTCTTTGCCGTCCAGAATGAATGTTATCTTACTCACTGTAAAATCCCTCGCCTTTTTTCACCCGGAATATGGTATTTTTGGGGCAAACCTCAATACAGGTGTTGCAACGGGTACATTTATTATTGTCTATTACGAAGTCGCCGCTGATCGCGTCAACCGGGCAGTTTTTAATGCAGAGTCTGCACTTGACGCATTTGGACGGGTCGAGTTTGACGTCAACGAGTTTGTCGCAGGCGAGAACTTCGCACTGTTTGTTGTTGACGTGATTTTCATATTCGTGCCGGTAGTAGCGCAGTGTGGCGAGAACCGGATTCGGGGCGGTCTGTCCCAGACCGCAAAGTGAGCATTTTATGACTTTGCGCCCCATTTCAGCGAGAAAATCCAAATCTTCCGGAACGCCTTTTCCCGCGGTGATGCGTTCGAGGGTTTCAAACATGCGCTTGGTCCCGACCCGGCAGAAAGTGCATTTGCCGCAGGATTCCCGGTGGGTGAAATCCAGAAAATAGCGGGCGGTCTCAACCATGCAGCGGTTTTTGCCGATAACGATCATGCCCCCGGAACCCATAATGGCGCCCAGCGCCTTGAGAGAATCATAGTCAACCGGAGTGTCAAACATTTCGACCGGAATACAGCCGCCGGAAGGACCGCCGGTCTGGACGGCTTTGGTGTTTTCCGGATCCGCGCCGCCGATATCAAAAACAATTTCACGCAGAGTTATTCCCATCGGAACTTCTACCAGTCCGGGACTGTCCAGATCACCCGCCAGGGCGAAAAGTTTTGTGCCCTTGCTGGTTGCGGTGCCGACGTTGGCGTAATTTTCTGCCCCTTCAGCGATCAGATAGGGGATATTGCCGAAAGTTTCCACATTAGTGATCATGGTCGGATAACCTTTCCAGCCGCTGTCGGTCGGGAAAGGGGGGCGGAAACGCGGCGTTCCGCGCTGCCCTTCCAGCGAATGGATCAAAGCGGTTTCCTCACCGCAGACAAAAGCGCCGGCGCCTTCCTTGACGGCAATATCTATTTCACGGCCGTTGAGGACATTCAACTTGTTTGCCCTGATCTGGTCGATGGCGATATACAGATGCTTGATCGCCAGCGGATATTCGGCGCGGCAGTAAATGAATATGCGGGTGCTGCCGGTGGCATAGGCCGCGATCAGCATGCCTTCAAGCACCTGATGCGGAACGCTTTCCATGAGCGAACGGTCCATGAACGCGCCGGGGTCGCCCTCGTCGGCGTTGCAGATAAGAATTTTCTGTTCGGCGTCTTTCGCGGCCAGGAAACTCCACTTCATGCCGGTCGGGAAGCCGCCGCCGCCGCGGCCGCGCAGGCCGGATCTTTTAACTTCGTCGACGACTTCAGCGGGAGTCATGCCCAGGGCTTTGCGCAAGCCGGCGTAACCGCCGTGTTCGATATATTCTTCGTAAGAGGTCGGATTAATGACTCCGGCAAGGCGGGTCACTTTCAGCATTTCCTTGGCTTTGCGTGCCGGGTTTACCTTGAAACGCCCTTCTGCGCCGAGGGAAAGAATATTGGCAATGGCTTTTTCTGCAGGAGTAACATGCGCATAAATGACCGATTCGCCGTCATTGGTTTCAACCTCGACCACCGGTTCGCAATAGCAATGCCCGAAACAGCCGACTTCATCGATCACGATAGCGCCGGCGCGCGCTTTGAGTGCGGCCAGAACGTCTTCCGCTCCGGCCGCAACGCCGCAGGACGCC
>JAQUOK010000148.1 GCA_028717165.1 Victivallaceae bacterium
ATCTTCCGCCTATAAAACAGGCTCATTAGCTCGTATTTTATGCAAAAACCTTGAATGCACGCAAGCGAATGCCACCAGTTTCGCCTCGTTTTGAGGCCGCAAGAATTGAGGCGTGGTTACTGACCGATTACAAAAAAATACCGGCTGTGCGCACCTACAATTTTAACCGCACTGAGTTTCTGGCAACAATTTCCGGTTTAATGATGATTTTAGCCGGAATCTCTTCCCGGTTGAAAATATTGAAAAGAGTTTCGACGGCGGTTTTGCCGATTTCTTCATTTTTCTGGTTGACGACGGTAAAACGGGAGCCGCCGAAATCCATCAGGGAAATATCCTTCGGAATATTTTTCCCGGCTTTGAATACGGCTTTCGCCGCGCCCTCGGAAAGATCCGTGTTGGCGCAAAGTATCGCGTCGATTTCAGGAAAACCCCGGAGAAGAATTTCCGCATTGCTTTGTCCGCTTTCAACACTGTAATTACCGTATCTGACATATTGCGTTCTGAATGCGATTCCGGCTTCAGCCAAGGCTTGTTTATAACCGGCCAGCCTTTCCGGCGTACTGCTCAATTCCGGGCGGCCCAGGAGGAAGCTGATATGCTTATGCCCGTTTTCAAGCAGAAACTTCGCCGCAATATACCCGCCTTCCTCAAAATCGGTACCGACGAACGGAATATCCAGCCCTTCTATATAGTTATCGACAATTACGCACGGATGGCCTTCGGCCGCAAGTTCCTCCAGATGAGAAGCGTCTTCCCCGATACAGGGAATTATTATAAGCCCGTCAATATAACGGCTGATAAAATCATCAATTATCGCCGCTTCATTCGTTTTTGAACCCTCCGAAGAAGCGAAAACCGCCTGATAGCCGTTCCGCTGAGCTTCGCTGGTTATGCCGCGGGTTATTTCAACAAAGAAATCATGGCGCATTTCGTGCATGACGACGCCGATAAGATTACTTTTCTTCATCTTCAGGGCCTGCGCGAACCGGTCGGGGGTATAGTTGAGCTTCCGGGCAAATTTCCGCACCCTTTCACGGGTTTTCTCGCTGACGTCCGGACGCCCGTTCAGAGCTTTAGAGACAGTGGATTTGGCCATCCCCAGTTTCATGGCGATATATTCTATATCAACTTTTACCATTGCTTTCTTCATCAATATGACTCCGTATTAATATTCCAGCTTCAGCTATTTGCATCCGGACAGCAGCGTTTTTATTTCTAAAATATAACGAAACCGTTTCTTTTTGTCAATAGGCAAAAGGCGGTTTGGGGAGATTTTTTAGCATTTTTATGCTTAAACAACCTTGACAATTACGCAATGACGATTTATTCTTTATAGATAACGAAACCGTTTTCGAAAAAAAGGAACATGCCATGAATAACAATTTAAAACTTATGATTCCCGGGCCGACCGAGGTCAGCCGGGAAGTACTCTGCAAACTTGCCGAACCGGTACGGCCGCATTACGGGCCGGAATTCTGCGAACTGTATTTTGAGGTACTGGACAAGATGCGCAAGGTTTACCAGACGGAAAATGATTTTTACATTATTGCGGCCACTTCCTCATCGGCTATGGAGATTGCGGTGAGCCATGCGGTTGAGCCGGGGGGTAAAATGCTGATCTGCAATAACGGCGTTTTCGGCGACCGTTTTACCGAAATGGCCGAGGCATACGCTATCGAAGTGGTCACGACCAGGAGCGAATACGGCAAACCCATTAATGCAGCACAGATAAAAGAAGCATTGGAAAGCGATCCGGAAATAAGTGTGCTCGCCCTGGTTCATAACGAATCATCCACCGGCGTGGAAAGCCCGCTCGAACCGATTATGGCGCTTGCCCGTGAAAAAAATATCCTGACTATCGTTGATACCGTTTCGAGTATGGGCGGAGTGGATATAAAGACCGATGAACTCGGTATTGATTTCTGCGTTTCCGGTTCGCAGAAATGCTTCGGAGCCTTGGCGGGACTGGGCTTCATCAGCGTCAGCGCCCTGGCCTGGGAGCGGATAAACGCCAGGAAAAAACCGGTCGCTTCATGGTATCTGAACCTGAATATCCTGAAAAGTTACCGGGAAAAATGGCGGCAGTGGCACCCGCAGGGGCCGAATACTGCGCCGGTATCGCTCTATCTGGGGTTGAACCAGGCGCTGGATGAAATTCTCGCTGAAGGACTTAAAAAACGTTTTGCCAGACACATCCGGGCGCGTGACGCTTTGCGGGCAGCAATGAGGGCAATGGGCCTGAAACTGTTTGTCGAAAACGAATTCGCCAGTAAAACCCTGACCGCGGTCTGTCTCCCTGAGGGCGTGGGCGGAACCGCTTTAAGGGGGAATATCCAGGAAAATCATGGCATACTGCTTGCCGGGGGGCTGGGAGATACGGCCAATACGGTAATCCGGATCGGGCATCTGGCGCATACCGCGGCCGCTGAATACCTGGTACCGACGATCACGGCAATTGAAACTGAACTGGCGGCAATGGGGACGCCGATCGTCCGCGGCCGGGCTGTCCCCGCCTTCCGGGAGGTTTTCGGCGAATGAGGAAACTGCGCATCGGCATAGCGGGACTTGGGGAATTCGGGGAACTCCATACGCTGGTATTCTCGCAGCTTCCCTATGTGGAAGTCAGACGGGTATGTTCCCGTACTGCAAGCCGGGCAGAGGAAATCGCGGCGAAATATCGGGTTCCTTCTTTCTGTACCGATTACGGCGAACTGGCGACAGCTGACGACCTTGACGTTATCAGCGTGGCGAATTTCGGGAAAGACCATATCAAAGCGGTGATCCCTGCCCTGAACGCGGGGAAACACGTACTGGTTGAAAAACCGCTCGCCGACAGTATCGAAGACGCGGAAGCAATGGTAAGCGCGGCGAAAAACGCCCGGGGAAAGTTCATGGTTGCGCATATCTGCCGCTTCATGCCTCAATATTACCGGGCAAAAGAACTGGCATCAGCCGGCAAACTTGGTAAGATCCGTCTTATCCAAACCCAGCGCAACAATCATTATTCCACCCTTTCTCCGGGCCGGAAGAAGAACCCGCTGCGGGAGACGGCCATCCATGATATCGACCTGGCATTATGGATAGCGGGAGGCCGACTGGAGGCGGCTGCCGGCTACCGGCAGTTCAATAATTCAGACCAGGAAGCCGACTGCTGTCTGGCGACCGCGAAACTCGATAACGGGGTGATCTGTTCGTTTGCCTCGTCATGGCTGCGCCGGGACGCGCAGCCGGCGGGAGTTGACGCCCGGCTGGATATCATCGGCGCCCAAGGCGAACTGCACATAAAAATGCCGCCGGACAACCTGGTGTTCATAGACGACCATGAACATTCCCATTTCAACCCGGAAACTGCGTTGAGCCCGGCGACGATAAGGCAAACCGCCCTGGCGGCGGAAATCGAATATTTCCTGAAATGCGTCATGCTGGACGAGACCCCGGAAGTGATCACTCCTGAAGAAGCCCTGGAGTCCCTCCGAACCACTATACGAATAGATGAAAGCTGCAAGGAGATAAAAAAATGACCGGGAAAGATAAGATCTATTCTGTTTTAAGAGGAGAACAACTGGAAAATATCCCGTGTGTTCCAATGATAATACGTTTTTGCGCTGCCGACAATGGCATAAAACTCAGGGACTATTTTCTGAATGCCGAGCTTTTTTCTGAATGCCAGTTAAAGACTGCTGACAAATTTGGACTTGACGGAATTATGATGGCAAGCGAACCGACTCGCATAGCCAAAGTATTCGGCGGAGAAGTTGATTATCTGGAAGACTGCATCCCTCATGTAATAAAACCGCCGGTTGCGGAGGAAAGAGATCTTGATAAACTTTTTATCCCGGATTTTTCCGACTATGCCGGCCGAATGGGAAATCTGGTTGAAGCAGTCGAATATGCCGTAAGGAATAACTGCCGGGAATTGAGCATTTTCGGATGGGCGGACGCTCCTTTCACCGAGGCTTGCAATATGATGGGGGTTGAAAACATGCTTATGACGCTTTATGACAATCCGTCTTTTGCGCACCAGCTGCTTGAGTTCAATACTAAGCTTATAGCCGAGTTTCTTGAAGCGCAACTCGAAAAGGGATGCGACTGTATAGGTATAGGTGATGCCGCCGCTTCTCTGTTGAACCCGGAAATGTACGCTGAATTTGCATACCCGTATGAAGTTCAATTGATAACGCATTTCCAGTCAAAAAAAATCCCGTTAAAACTTCACATGTGCGGAAATAATACGGATAAACTTGATAAAATAATTACTACCGGCATTGATATCCTCAACGTGGATCAGGAGACGGATATATTCAAAGCCAGAAAACTCGCTCCGCAACTTTGTTTAAAAGGGAATGTGGATCCGGTATGGATAATGAAGAACTCAAGTCCTGAAATCGTTTACGGCAAATGCGCCGAACTCATAAATATTGCCGGCCCCGAGCGTTATATTGTCAGCGGCGGATGCGAATTGCCGCCGGATATGCCGGAAGAAAATCTGCGCGCGATGGTACTCTGCGCGAAAGAGCGGGGCGCAAATGCCTGAAAAAATCATAGATGCCCACATTCATCTTTTTGAAAAGCCTTATTCCGACGTTTTCGATAATTCGCACATAAAGGACGGAACGGAAGGCGAACTTCATCTCTATAAAGAATATCGGGAAAAATACGGTCTGGAAGCGGCGTTCGTAATCTGCTATGATGAAGGGCATTGTCCCGATAACACCGCCTACGTCAAATCCCTGGCCCGGAATGAAAAATGGATTTACTCCTTCGGATACGTGAAACCGGGAATTCATTTCGCGTCCGACGCGCAAAAGATCGTTTCCGAAAATCATTTCGGCGTAAGCTGTTACCTGAAACCGGATGATCCCGGCGAATGGCTCGGAAATTCGGAGCTTGGATTTTTGCGGGACAAAAATATTCCTTTGAGCCTGACTATCCGGCCGTCGCAGTGCCGGATGCTGAGTAAAGCCCTCGATAACTTTCCCGGCCTTACGGTTTTGATCAACCATATGGGCAGGCCTGAGCTTACGGAAAAAGGCCTTGATCTTGAAAAATATAAAACCGTCCTGACGCTGGCCGGATTTGAAAATGTCTATGTAAAACTTTCCGGGTTTTACGCTTTTTCCCGTCAGGGCTGGCGTTGTCCGCAAAGTGATCTTTTCGGAGTAATCGACCTTCTGAAACGGAATTTCGGCGCGGAACGTTTGCTGTTTGCGTCCGATTTTTCTCCGGCGCTGGAGTTCAATACCTATAAGCAGACCCTGGAGCTGCTCCGCAGTGATTACGGCGGTTTTTCCGGGGATGAACTGGCAAAAATTTATTATCTTAACGCTGAAAAAATAATCTCAACCCAAGGATAAACTATGATCGTTGAACAACTGGCTGATTATCGTGTAGTCGATCTGAGCAAACCGGTCGACCCGGCAAATTCGATCCGGCTCTGCAAAGTGGAGCGTTTTTTTCAGGAAAGCTCAAAAGATTACCATTCGAACCTGACGGTGGAATCGCATCTGGGCACCCATATTGAAACGCCTTATCATTACCGGGACGCCTGGAAGGATATTCTCGAACTGCCGGTCACCGCGTTCATGGGGCGGGCGGTGCTCCTGAAACTTGAATGCGAACCCGGCGCGCCGATTACCCGGAAAATGCTTGACGCCGCCAACCTCGGTCGGGTACGGGCGGGCGATGTCGTCATCCTGACCAGCCCTTACCACTGCGAACCTTTCAGCAATGACCCGAATGATCAACGGCCGTACCTCTGCCGGGAATCCGGCGAATGGTTCGCGGAAAAGAAAGTAAAATGCATCGGGTTCGGGGATTCGGCCGCTATCGAGCACAGCGTCAAAGACGCCTGCGACGTGCATGAAGCGGTAATGCCGCATGACATCATGTTCCTCGAAGTAATGCAGAACCTCGACCGGCTCGAAACGGAAATATTCATGATAATTTACCAGCCCATGCCGATAAAGGGGCTGGATTCGTGCTGCGTTCGCGCGCTCGCGATTGAAGGCGTTCCGGGATTCTGCTGATGAAAAACGTTATTGACATTCTTGAAGACCTGATCGCTCTGCCCAGCGTAAACCCGATGGGCGGCAGCGACTCCGCTCCGGACTTATGCGGGGAAGCAAAGGTTAATGACTATATGAGCGATTTTATCGGCAAAATCGGCCTGAAACCTTTCGTACAGGAAACCGCGCTTCCCGGACGCGACAATGTCGGCGCCGTGCTTTACAAAGGCGCAGATTATAAAACCGTAATCCTGCAATGCCATACCGACACGGTGGGTATCGGGGATAATCGGCAGCTTTTGCGCCCGATAAGAAAAAACAGCCGGATATACGGCCGCGGAGCCTGCGACTGCAAAGGCGGACTTGCCGCCATGCTTGCCGCGCTCGCACAGGCCGCCGAAAATCCCGACAAGGTAAAAAACAATGTCATTGTCATGGGCGTATCGGACGAGGAATATTCGTTCAAAGGCAGTCTCGCGCTGTGCGAACAGGAACCGAGTAAAAACGCCGCTTTCGGGATTATCGGGGAGCCCACCGGCTGCCGGGTCGTCAACGGTTTTAAAGGCGTTGCCCGGTGGAATGCTTCCGTGACGGGAAAAGCCTTTCACAGTTCCGAACCGGAAAAAGGCGTAAACGCCATTTACCGGATGGCGAAACTGATCAGCCTGATTGAAAAATACCAGTCGGAATTGGAAAACGGCGAGACAATTTCGGTGGGCACCGTCAAAGGCGGTTCGGCAGTGAACATAGTCCCTGACGCATGTACTATTGAAATTGACCGCAGGCTGACAAAAAATACTTCTCCCGAAAAGGCTTTTAAAGACCTGGAAAAATATTTATCCCGGAGCCTGGATTTTAATTTCTCATTTTCGGATTTGAAAGACGCCCAAAACGCGATTTTGATCGAACCGGATCATCCCGGCGTCAGGATATTATCCGAAATTTGCAAAGACATGGATATTGACGGGGCTCCGCAGCAAGTCGCTTTCGGTTCCGACGCCTACCGGATGAACGCCGCTGGAATCCCTACCGTTCTCTGGGGCCCGGGCAGTATCGCCGTCGCCCATACGAATGATGAATATGTCTCTATGGATGATCTGATAAAAGCGGAAGAATTCTACTTTAGAGCAATGAATCACACATTGAAATAAGGATCAGTTTAATGAAATCATTTGAATTAGTGAGAAAAGCGATCCGCTTTGAATCTCCAGATCGGGTTCCGTTA
>JAQUOK010000149.1 GCA_028717165.1 Victivallaceae bacterium
AGACAACAATACGAGCGTACCGTCAAGGAACCTGCAGAGGGATATGAAAGGTCACGCGTACTCCAACTTACCCCGCATTCCTGAAAAATTATTTGTTCAAGCGATTCCCGTATTCATGCGGGAGTCTTCTGATTGTTCGAAACTTTTGTGATTATCTATATGGCTGCGGAAACATCGAAGCCAAGGAACTTAATGGAAAAGACAGGAATAAAAATTACTTATTCAAGCGCGCTAAACTCCTGAAACGTTTCTCAGAGTTAAAAACTGAACAGGACGAGGTGTGTAAACAACTCAGGGACGGGGGAGACGTTGCGATTCTGACGCCGCGCTATACCGAACTTGCCAATGCGCTGGATGAAGTAAAACGCGAGCTTGAAAGCATCGGTGAAATCTATTCCACTGACAATCTGGCGGAAACCTGCGGTTCAATTGAAGCCGTCTGGGAGGAGCTGTTCCCGGCGGAACGTTATAAACTGGCGCATCAGCTCATCGACAAGATTACCTTATACGCCGACCACATTGTCATGGATGTAAAACATTATGGGTTAAAATCCCTGCGAACTCAAAGCCGATCAGGATGTGAAAGCGTACCAGCCGGGAAACAGCGAAATTATCCAGTTGAACATACCGGTTCTGGTCAAACGCTGGAATGGGCGTAAGCTCATTGTCACCCCGGATGATGGGAAATGCGAAGCGGAGATACCGGAATGCGAACCTACCGCTCTTGCAAAACGCCTGGCACAGGCGCATAAATGGATAGAATTGCTCGAAAGCGGGAAATATTCCACGCTCTCTCAACTGGGTGAAGCGTTCAACTGCGATCTGTCCAAGGTAATGAAAATCCTTAATTTAGCCAGCCTTTCCCCAAAAATCCAGAAGATGATGGTTGAAGGCAACATTCCGCAATCTTTGGCGCTCAGAAGATTATACGGAAATATCCCGATTGAATGGGAAGAACAGGAGCAGATGTTTTTGCCGCATTCAATGTAAATTGGAATAATGTCCTTTTCCATCAATAAGCGTTTCAAGTCGCGCTCACCTATATCTCACAAATCGGTCGATTTTTGTCTGTTTGTCGGTCGATTATAAGAACGTTTTCGGTCATTCGCCGAAATGAAAGTGGTTCGTGTTATGGGTACGCCATGCCTGGATAAGAGATTACTTGGTGAGTATATCTGTCTTGCAAATTTAACATTCAATATTAAATCTGCAAAAGCTCTTTTTGGCACTTCACAGAATAAATCAGCATTTTTACCGATAAAATCCTGATTTTTGATTGATTTAGTTTTAAGGCAAGTTATATTAGTCTTTAGTGATATAAAAAGCAATTAACGAAAGGTATAGTTGTCATTATGGATTTTTATACTATGAATGATAATGCCATAGTTGAGGAACTGGGACAGAGGATTAAACGTTTTCGCCTGAACCGTAATATGACGCAGAGCGAAGTAGCGGAAAAATCCGGTCTGGCCCGGTACAGCATATCGCAACTTGAAAACGGCGGCAACTTCAGTTGCCTTACTTTGGTTAAAGTATTGCGTACTCTGGAATGCCTGGAAAAGCTTGATTCTTTTCTGGCTCCGCCGGGCATCAGTCCTTTACAGTTGGCGAAAATGCAAGGCAAAATCCGGGAACGGGCATCCGGACAACATAAATAAAGGTCTAAACTATGGCTTCTGAGTATAAAGTAACGAAAGTCACAATATGGGGACATATGGTTGGAGCTCTGGCGTGGAATCCGTCCCGCAACCTCGGAGAATTCGAATTCGATCCTGCTTTCACGAAACTCGGCATGGATCTGGCGCCGTTGCACATGCCGCTCGGCCGCTCCCGGGAAATATTCAGTTTTCCCGATCTGAATCGAGCAACTTATTTCGGATTGCCGGGCATGCTGGCTGATGCTTTGCCGGACCGCTGGGGTAATCAACTGATCGACCGTTGGTTGGCTTTGCACGGCCGGAGCCGGGAAGATTTCAGCCCTGCGGAAAGGCTGTGTTATATGGGCAAGCGTGCGATGGGAGCGTTGGAATTCGCGCCGGTACTGCATGGAACAAACAACCGTTCGGTTAAGGTGGAAATCGAGCATCTGGTAGAACTCGCCAGGGATATACTGAAACAAAGGGACAGTATGTCTTTGAATATGAATGACGAAAAGACGGAAGCCGTCAAGGAAATATTGCGCGTCGGGACTTCCGCCGGGGGAGCGAGAGCCAAGGCGGTGCTGGCGATAAATCCGCAAAACGGGATTATCAAATCAGGCCAGGTCGATGCCGGAAAAGGCTTTGAATACTGGCTCCTTAAGCTTGACGGCGTTACCAACCAACAACTTGGCGATCCGAAGGAATATGGCAAAATCGAATACGCTTACTACCTGATGGCGGGAGCGGCCGGAATTGAAATGACGGAAAGCAAACTTATTCATGAGGGAAACCGGGCGCATTTTATGACCAGGCGTTTTGACCGTGGAGATAATGGAGAAAAAAATCATTTGCAGTCGTTGTGCGGAATTGCCCATTACGATTACAACTCTCCCGGCGCTTACAGCTATGAACAGGCCTTTCAGGTAATGGACCGGCTGCGTCTGGATTATCGGCAGAAAGAACAACTTTTCCGCCGGGCGGTGTTCAATGTCATGGCGCGAAACCAGGACGACCACACCAAAAATATTTCTTTTCTGATGAACCGGGACGGAGTCTGGCGGCTCGCGCCGGCCTATGACTTGACCTATGCGTTCAATCCCGAAAACCGGTGGACGTACAGGCACCAGATGCTGATTAACGGCAAGGCGGAAAATTTCAATGTGTCCGATCTGCTTGAACTGGCGGAATATGCCGGAATCAAAAACGGTTCCGAAATTATATGCCAAGTCAGAAACGCATTGGATAAATGGTTTGATTTCGCGAATATAGCCGGATTGATAAAATCCAAAGCTGAACGGATAGCACAGGGATTCCGCTTCCCGGATTAATACTACGAATTAAGTATAATATTTAAGTGCCCTCTGAGTTGAAAATTGCCTGAAAAACAGTACATTAACATGTTCACGACTGGTATTTTACCGGTTTCCGGTCGGAGCGTTTTACGGTATCGATTCCCAGCGCCGCGACCAACTAATGGGCTTTGCTTCTGACCTCGGACTGCAATTGTTCGTCGCCTCTCCGGATCAGGACGGGGTTAAGGATGAAATCGCTTTTTCCACCTCTCTGCTGGTGATCAAGGATATTGATTTCAATGTCCACCTTCACGCCTGCCACTGGAATGTCCGCCGTGAAAAGGATTTATTTATTGAAGAAGCTGAAACTGACGCTATCCCGCGGTTCGGGGAAGAATTAGGGAAAGAACCGGAAGCAACAGGCATAGTATGAATGAAAATGATTATCGCAAACTGATCAGAGCCAGGCTGGACGCCGCTCCCCGGCTGGAACAGTATTTGAAAAAAGTTGTAACCTGCTGTTCCGCGAAAATTCCCGGACAGATTACGCTGGACGCGTTTGGAAAAGAGGAACTGTTTGCTATGGGACAGCTTTTTCATCCGCAGGCTTTAAAAATCCGGGGCGGCAAAGTAATTTTGATCCCGCAAAAAATGATAGAAGCCGGAATTGATTTTAAAAGTTGGCTGGAGGCGGCGGCGTCACTGGTTGCCGCCAGCTTGAATTCAGAGGGAAAAAAGGGAGAAAGTCCGGAACAACTGATCGGGAAACTGGAAATACTTTATCCGGCATTTTCTGCCGCATTTGAAATACTGAAGGCACAAAACAGCGCAGTAAAAAAGAAGATCACGGTACTCGGTTTCGATGCGGCTCTCGCCCATTATCGTTTGGCATTGGACGCCTCGGAATATTTAATGAACTCGGAAGCGGCGCTTAGCCCGGCTGAATTCGGCGCGAAGTTTACCGGGAACAGCAAAAGTTTCAAGCCCGGTTCGGCAATCTGGAATCTTACCGCCATGCTGCTGGCGGCGGAATTGAACGCAGCGCCGGAGACGGTCATGAGCGCCTGCGGACTGATTGAAAACCCTACGGCTTCGACCGTTGCGGTGTACGGCCCTTTCATCTGTTATCGCGGCGATACCAGGTTGGACTGGATAAGCAAATTATGGAAACTGGGCGAAGCGGCGATTCTCCATGCCGGCAACCTCGAACATCTCACCCGCATAGAAATAGAAGGCGCGGCCGTTCCGGAAGTAATTACCTGTGAAAACGAATCGCCGTTCAATTTCATGCAGCGCGAGCCGGATTTGCCGCCGCTGGTGTACACCGCCGGTTTTCCCAACAGTACGGTGCGGCGTTTTCTGGCATTGCTGCCGAAACGAACCAAAATCCGGCATTGGGGAGATACCGATCCGGAAGGGTTGGCTATCGCGGCGATAATCAATCGTATTCGTCCGGTCGAACTTTTCCGGTGCGGTGTTGCCGAATGTGAAGAGTTATCCGACTCGTTACGTCCGCTCGACAAACGTAAACGCGCACGCGGAGAAATCATGCTTCGCGATCCGGAATTCCCGTTCCGCAAAGAGTTGGAGTTTTCTCTGAATTACGGTTGGCTGGAACAGGAATCCTGGACTCCATTTTGAACAAGCCGCGGATAATGGGAGATTAGTTTTGACGGATTGAAGATATCATTTTAAACTACTCCAAGAGTGTGTTTTCAGTCAAAATTGATAGCCGCGCTGACACCAATAGCGCCAATCTTCGACTGCCTGTATGGTATCATCGTCATCAGTGTCATACGGAGACAACTGGGAGAGCGGAACCGCCAGGTTGCGGGAATTCCAGGATATCATAACATAAATGTCATGCGTGCAGTTATCTTCCGGAGCCAGCTTTTTAACCGAGACCTTTTCCCCGAGCTCAAGAGGAGATGAATTGATTTTAATTACGCATTCTGCCCTGAACGGCCAGGAAATGGTATCCTGAAGATAATAGTACCAGCCCATGGCATGCTCTTCTTCTCCATAGGCGTCAACAATGATTTCATTTATAATTCTGTCTTCCCGTTCCTGGTCTTCGGCTATTGGTTTCATTGTTTTCCTTATGGTTGCAAAGGTTTTAATGTTTATTGCTTTAATTTTTCACTGATTCGGTTAATTTATCATATTCAGAGAAAATGTAAATTTCGATACTATATAAATATGAATAATGCCGTGGATATTAAAAAGAGACTGTCTGAACTGCAACGTGAACTTGTGGAACTGGATTCCAAGCGAAACGTTATTATGGATGAAATTCGCAGACTCCCAAAAATGCGGAATATTTCAGCCTCGCGCTGCGAGTTTAATGAACATGAGAAAATCATCTCTATTCAAAGGCAGGACAGATGTTTATCCACGGCGTTTTGAGAGCAAAAAAACCGGGAAATCAGGTTATCAGCCGGCATGCGCTAACGAATGGCTTCCCGGAATATGCAAAAAGCCGAAAATCAAATGCGGAGACTGTTCAAGTCGTAAATTGTTGCCGGTTACCGAGCAGGTGCTGAGATCACATCTGGTTGGAGTCGATGAAAAAGGGAATGATTTTACCATTGGAATTTACCCTTTGCTGGATGATGAAACCTGTTGGTTCCTGGCGGTTGATTTTGATAAGAAAGACTGGTCGAATGATGTTTCAGCATTCATAAGCACCTGCAATAAATTGAATATTCCGGCCGCGGTCGAACGTTCCCGGTCGGGAAACGGGGCGCATGTCTGGATATTCTTCTCTGAGCCGGTTCCGGCTTCAAGGGCACGGCAGACGGGAGGATTTATCCTGACTGAAACAATGGAGAACCGTCCTGAATTAGGCTTTGCTTCCTATGACCGATTCTTTCCCAATCAGGATACCTTGCCGAAGGGCGGATTTGGCAATCTCATTGCTTTGCCGTTGCAGGCAAAGCCGCGAAAATCAGGTAACAGCGTATTCCTGGATGAACAGTTTATTCCTTATGAAAATCAATGGGAATATCTTTCCGGTATCCGCAGAATGTCTTTGTCGAAGGTACAGAAATTTGCCGATGAGGCGATAAAAAACAACCGGGTTACCGGGGTTGCCCAAATTGTAGATAATGACGAAGAGCCGCCTTGGGAACAGCCGCCTTCTCGAAAACGCAAGGAAAAACCGCTGAATATCACTTTGCCTTCCAAACTTGATACTTTATTTCTTACTCTGCCGATTTCATGGAGGGGAATACTGGCTCAATATGCCGGGAAACTGCATCGACTCCATCATAATAAAAAAGAAATTTTAATATTTGATTATTTTGACAACGAGATTCCGGTAACATCCAGAATGTTCAAGCGCCGGTGTTCGGGCTACAAAGCAATAGGCTATGAAATAGATTACAGCGATGAAGTACACCAGAAAACCCTATTCTGAAAACAGAGGCTATCTGATACCTGAGCAATTTTTTACTCCGATTTGTATAAACTCAAACAGAAAGTATTATCGTCATGCCAAGTTCAACACTGAGATATGAAATACGTTACTGTTTATTCTTCAAAAACTTGTGCAGCTTGCGGCAGACGCCGTCAAACTCATTTTGCCATGTTTCATTGTGCATGAAAATCAATGGGCCTTCATATTCGTCAACATATTCATCAAGCAAATCTTCCGCCGTCATTGAAAGTTCCGGTTCATCCTCCTCGCTCAGCACCGCTTTCTCAATCAAATATCCGCCGAGGACATTTAATCCGCTCAAATACCGGTCCGGGTTTTTGCCGACTTATCTCCGATACCGCAGTTTTGCCAGAATGCGGTAAAAATTTCCTGGAACCGCGCGGCAAGTTCTTTTTCCCGTTGCGGTTCTTCCCTCAAGGACCAGTCATCGAATTTCAGGTTAGTGTTCATACCTCAAGCTTTTCCGAACAAGTATTCTCTCGGGGACGTTTGCAACTGCATGGTTTATATCCGTCGGCTGTAAGCTTACCGAGTTTCAAATCCAAATGTCCAGCCATGGCTTTTGGGCATGACATTTCCGTTTCGGCCAGCATAGCCAGTAAAACCTTCCCAGCGGCTTCGGCGTCAGCTTCGGCATTGTGATGCCTGAATTTATGTCCGATATAATCACATAATGTATTGAGTTTGTGGTTTCCCAGATGCCGCCAGCATTGGGTTGCAGCCTTACAAGTGCAAAAATAATCAAATTCCGGGTATGGCAAACGGTACAGATTGCAAACCGCCCGCAGTACCGACATATCAAAGGCGGCGTTATGGGCAACTACCAGATCCGCAT
>JAQUOK010000150.1 GCA_028717165.1 Victivallaceae bacterium
TGAGTAAATCGGCAAAATCTTCGTTTACCGTAAGTTTCTGCCTGTCAAATGATCGGGTTTCAAAATTCATGCTTTTTCGGCTTTGTTTGCGGCGTTTTTCTCCTGATGGACTTTTTCAAAGATATTTTCAAGGTCGGAAATATGTTTTTCCCAAGTATAACTCGCGGTCGCGGAAAGCGCTCTTTCCCCGAATTTCCGGTGTTCGCTTTCCGGCAGTTCCATATAGGCCTCGAGAAAGGCGGTTATCTGGTCGATCTTTTTCGCGGATTTCACGAGGAAACCGTTCTGGTTGTCTCTGATCAATTCCGCGGCGCCGACCATGGAGGTCGTTAAAACCGGTACGCCGCAAGCGCAGGCTTCAAGAATGACATTGCCGAACGTTTCGTAATGACTCGGATACAGGAGCAGATCGGAAGCTATATAATATTCCCGCATATTCGACTGTTTTCCGGCAAAAACCAGATTCTCCGTAACGTTGAGTTTTTCCGCCAGTTCCAGAAAAGGCTTGGGTTTATCCTTGCCTACGACCAACAGGGTAACGCGCCTGCGCAGTTCCTCGTTAAGCCCGGCAATGGCGCGGATAGCCTCATTGAGGCCTTTGATCTTGAAATTGGCCGCAGCAAAAATACAAACGAAACGGTCCGAAAGATGCAGTCGCTTTTTGATTTCCTCTTTTTCCCCGTTCTCCGCCGGGAAAAACACGTTCCGGTCAACACCGTTGGAAACCTGCGAAATCCTGTCTTCCGGATAGTTGAAACGCCTGACGACCTGTTCCCTGAGGAGTTTGGAGTTTACTATTATGTAGCGCATATTGACCGGGTCGATGGTTTTCTGCTCCAGTTTCAGGATGGCGCGGTGCCTGGGATTGAATTTTGCCAGGCGGGAATAGCCGATCGGCAGCCACTCATAATGGAGTTGTTCGGTAACCCTGAAAATATCGGCCGGGAAGGTCCGGCACATGGTGTAAACGATGTCGAATTCATCCCGGCAGTTATCCTTGTTCAGGATATTCTGTACCTGCCGGTGGAACGATGAAGTTTTGCTCAGGCCGCCGCCGCGCGGGACTTTGCGCCATTTCAGCTTATCGGATTCGCGGCCGCTGAATTTCTCGGAGAATATGGTGATTTCATGTCCGCGGCCGGTAAAGTGGGTTACGAATTTTTCGGCGACTTTTTCGGCCCCGCCGCCGCCGGGCGAGTATTTGTTTCTGATCAAAGCTATTTTCATAACTCTCTGCTCATCCCTTTGGTTTCCACTTCCGCTGCCGCGCCGCTTCGTAAAGCAGGATGGTCGCAGCGGTAGCGACGTTCAAGGAATCGATTTTTCCCAGCATGGGGATCCTGACCGCAATATCGGCGCGGTCAAGCCAGCAAGCGGAAAGCCCATGCTGTTCGGTTCCGACGACAATCGCTACGGATTGAGTCATGTCCGCCTCCGTATAAATCAGATCCGTGTGCGGAGTCGCCGCTAAAGATTTAATCCTGTTTTCTTTCAGCCATTCTATAGTTTCTTCGGTTCCGGCTTCCGCAATCGGCACTGAGAATAAAGCTCCGGTACTTGCCCGTATGACATTCGGGTTGTAAATGTCAGTGCATTTATTGCAAATTATCAAAGCATCCGCCCCCGCCGCATCGGCAGAGCGGAGAATCGAACCGAGATTGCCCGGTTTTTCGACTGCTTCAGCTATAATATACAGGCTGTTCGGCTTATGCGCAAGTGCGGAAAGCTTATGCTCCTTCATGACGGCCATCGCAATCAGGCCTTCCGGGCGGTCGCGATAAGTCATTTTAGTCATCAGGTGCGCCGGTACCTGCGCCAGTTTCGCCCCGGCCCCGGCAAGTTTGTCAAGCAGCGGAAATTCATTTTCCCCGAGGAACATTTCCGGGCAAAAGAAAACTTCCTTTATCTCCATGCCGAATTCATTGCCGCGGGAAAGCTCGCGGTACCCTTCAAGCAGGGTCAGGCGCTCTTTTTCCCTTGTCCGGCGGTCACGGAGAGCACAGACGTGTTTAACTGCCGGGTTTTTGGAGCTGGTTATCTGCAGCATATGAAACTCCCGTTTGAAATTTACTGGAAGTGCATTGATTTCATGGTTTCCAGGTCGGTACTGACCTGAATCGGGCCTTTCCGGTCGGTCGGCCCCCAACGCCTGGAAACGGGCCAGAATACGAATAAGGCTTTGCCGACAATATTCCTGCGCGGCACGGCGCCCCAGTAACGGCTGTCAAGGCTGTTCCGCGAATTATCGCCGAGCATGAAATACGAGTCCGGCGGAATTTCGAAACCTCTTTCCCCGGAGAGGTCGTTTTCCACGGCAACGTTCCAGTGACCGTGATAACCGCCTTTGAAACTGTATATTTTTTCGAATTTCGGGGAAAATTCCGTTGCGGGTCTGAACTCGCTTTCTCCCCGCGGACGGATATAAAGGGTGCGGTTTATGATTTTCAGGGTGTCGCCGGGCAGCCCGGCCAGGCGTTTTATATAATAATACCCTTTCTTGGCCAGTGCGCTGCCGTCGTAATAAATGCCTTCCGTATTGAAAACCACTATATCGCCGCGTTTCAGGCCGGTCAGCAGGTGCGAAAAGCGGTCGACGAACAGATGGTCGCCGGACGAAAGCCAGCCGTCACAGATAAGCTGGCCTTCCCTGAATTCAATATCGTCTTCCCTTTTCCCCAAGCCGCTGTATTCAAGCACCTTGGGAATATCGCCGGGCAGGGAATAATTTATGCCGGCAATATTGAACCCGGCGTACTGGAATATCCCGAAACGGGTTTCCGGGACGAAAAACCGGAATGTACCGCGCGGTTTGAGATAGCCGCTTTTCCTGATCTCCAGTTTTGCCCGTTCACAGGAAAACAGCATATAGTCCAGCGGCGGGGAAAGTTTGCCGAGCAACGGGTTGGTTTTTCCTTCATTATTTATATAATGGATGCCGAAAAGGGTCGGCTGCATACTGCTCGTAGGTATCTTGAACGGCTGCAGGAACAGGCCGCGAATCCCGAAAGCCACGGCCATGGCGACGGCCAGGACATCCATATATTCACGGACCCAGGCGTATTTGGGCGACGGCAAAATTTTTCCGAAGGACCTGCCGTATTTGCTTATGGTTTTTTCCATGTCATCCTCGGAATCAAGGTTGCAGACAGCACACGCCCCCTGGATTTCCCGCAGAGCTTTTTTCTGCTTGTCGCTGAGAATGTCATCGTCGACGATCAGATTGTGGCGGGCATGTATTCTCAGCCTTTTCAACTCTTTGCGCAAGGCATGTTTTTTCCCGAAAATCATTCTTTATCCTCCGGTTAATCGTTATCTGACGATTTCAGCACCGCCACAAATGCTTCCTGCGGAATGCTTACGCTGCCAACCTGTTTCATGCGTTTTTTCCCTGCTTTCTGTTTCTCCAGCAGTTTACGTTTACGGGTAATGTCGCCGCCGTAGCATTTTGCCAGGACGTTCTTGCGGAGCTGGCGGATAGTTTCCCGGGCGATGATCTTACTGCCGACGGCGGCCTGGATTGCGATCTGGAACATCTGGGGCGGAATGACCTCCTTGAGCCGGGTTACCAGCTGGCGCCCGCGGAAATAGGCGTGATCGACATGCACGATCGATGAAAAGGCGTCGACAGTCTCACCGTTGACCATAATGTCAAGCTTGACCAGTTTGCCGGCGGCGTAACCGGAGGGTTCATAATCCATGCTGCCGTAACCGCGGGTCATTGATTTGAGTTTATCGTGGAAATCGATCAGAATTTCGTGCATGGGCATCTGGGCGGTAATGATCACGTGCTTGCCGTCAACCGAATCGGTATGCGTGACCGAGCCGCGTTTGGCCATGATCAGATTCATTATATCGCCGATATAAGCATTGGGCAGCATTATCCTGGTGGCGATAAGCGGTTCCTCGATTCGGTCGATTTCCGCCGGGTCCGGCAGATGCACCGGGTTGTCAACATCGAGCATCGCGCCGCCTTTCATATAAACATGGTAAACCACGCTCGGATAAGTGGCGATTATATCCATATTGTATTCGCGGCGCAGACGTTCCTGTATGATTTCCATATGAAGCAGGCCGAGGAACCCGCAGCGGAACCCGAACCCCAGCGCCACGGAGGTTTCCGGCTGGTACTGGAAGGCGGCGTCATTCAACTGCAGCTTGCCCATGCTCAGTTTCAGTTGTTCATAATCCGCGGTGTCGATGGGATAGATACCGCTGAAAACCATAGGGTGAACTTCCTTGAAACCGGGCAGGGCTTTCAGGCAGGGGTCTTTGACATCGGTGATGGTATCGCCGATCCGGGTGTCGGAAGAACTCTTTATATTCGGGATAATATAGCCTACCGAACCGGCACCGAGCAGCTCGGAGGCGGTCATTTTGGGAGTAAAAAAGCCGACTTCCTTAAGTTCGCATTCCATGCCGTTATTGAAAAGCCGTATTTTAGTGCCGCGCGCAAATTCCCCCTGGATTACCCGGACGTAAATAACTACGCCGCGGTAAGTGTCATAGGTCGAATCGAATATCAGGGCCGCCGAACCCCTGAAACCAGCTTGCCGCGGCGGCGGGATCCGGTCGACGATCGCTTTCATTATTTCCTCGATACCGGTACCCTCCTTGGCGCTGCATAACAGAGCCTCCTCGCGCGGAACGGCCAACACTTCCTCCATTTGTTCATAGCACATTTCGAGATCGGTGGCGGGCAGGTCTATTTTGTTGATGACCGGGATGACCTTCAAATTCAGTTGAAAGGCGAGGTTGACGTTGGCGACGGTCTGCGCCTGTACCCCCTGGGTGGCGTCGATCAGCAGCAGCGCTCCTTCACAGGCGCCGAGGGAACGACTCACTTCGTAGGAAAAATCCACGTGTCCCGGGGTGTCGATCAGATTGAATTCGTAATCGCCGCCGTTTTTCGCCGTATATTTCATTCTTACGGGATGGGATTTTATCGTAATTCCGCGTTCGCGTTCCAGTTCCATGTCGTCAAGCAACTGATCCTGGGAGTCGCGCTCGGAAACCGTCTGAGTCAGTTCCAGCAGGCGGTCCGCCAGCGTGGATTTGCCATGGTCAATATGTGCTATTATTGAAAAATTCCGAATTCTTTTTAAGTCTGTCATATATTTATCTGCCGTAACCCATTAATTTTAACAAAGCAGTAATTTAACACCAACCCGGCATTTGCGCAAATACAAAAAGCGCATTGATTTTTCAAGCGAAGCGCCGGGACCTGATCCAGATAAAAACCGATATTATTCGTTATTGGGTTGTAATTTAACGAATAACCACTTATCTTCTTCATGGATAACATATTTTTGCATGGCGCCTGGTTTCTGAAAACGGAATATTCATGCATGGATGATTATCAGGAGGATGGGGAAATGATAGAATTCAATTGTGAAAAATGCGGACAGAATTACGAAATAGATGAACAGCATGCCGGAGCCAAAGCGGAATGCACCGAATGCGGAGCGGTATTCAATATACCGGAGGCTTCAATGGCGGAAGAACCCGCCGAACCGGAAAAAGTGAAAAAATCCGGCCTCAGGATGCCTGATTCGTTTAAAGAAAAAATGCGGCAGAAACAAGCTGATTCTTCCCATGAATCCCCGAAAAGCTCCGGAATCTGCCCGAAATGCCGCGCTAAACTGCAGTCGGACAAGGCGGTTATCTGTACTGAATGCGGAGAACACGTTAAACTCGGCATGAATATAAAAACCTTGAAAACGGCCAAAGCCGCCGGGAAATTCAGCCTTGCAGTCGGGGTCGGCGCCGCGGCGGCTTTGCTGTCCGGCGTCATCTGGGCCGCAATCGCGGTATGGCTCAAGATGGAGATCGGCTGGATCGCGTGTCTGGTCGGGCTGCTTACCGGCCTGGCCGTCCGCCTGGTAACGCCTGAACACAGTGCCCGTATGGGCGCGGCGGCGGTTGCGCTTGCCTGCGCCGGCCTGCTTGCCGGGAAATTGCTGGACGCCGAATATCTGATCCGCGATACCTTTAAAAGTTTTGCCAAAATAAGCGGCGAGCTTGCCAAAGTAGACAAAAAAGCGGCCGCCATGCTCCGGGATGAAACCCAGATGGCCGTTCTGTCCGATGAAATGTCTGAAAAAGGAGAGATCGGCAACAATAATGCGGAAGTAGAGAAACTCGCTCCGAAAGCCGGGGAAAAACCCTCGGAAGCATATAACGCCGCATTGGCCAAAAACCGGGAAATGAATAAAGCGAGCCGGGATAAAGTCGGGAAAAAATTCAAAAGTTTGTCGAAGGCGGAAAAAGCCGAACTGCAGAAAAAGGTTGACCGTCTGCTTCTCATAGCGCCGCTCCATAAGGAAATGCTCGCCGCCGGCGAATTGCCGAAACCGGATGAAAGCTGGCAGAAACTCGCCCCGAAAGCCGGCGGAAAACCCTCAAAAGAATATTTGGACGCGTTGAAAAAACACGGGGAACAATTGACCGCAAACCTGAAAAAAGTCAAAAAGAAACTGTATGCCCTGAGCGAAGCCGACGCCGAACGCCTTCGGGGACAGCTCGGCAGTACCGTTGCCGGACATATTTCCTATTGGGACAAGCTGAAAATGGTTTCCTCGTTCTGGGACATATTGTGGTTCCTGCTGGCGGTTTCAACCGCCTGGGGACTCGGCTCCGGCTCTTCCGACCTTCTGCGCCGCGGACAGTAAAAGGTTTTTTACTTCCGTTTCCGTTAACCGACCGGCAAGTCAAACCGTCGCCATCGCCTGCGGCCGCGTTCTTTTTTTTACTTTATTAATTGCAGGCCGGCATATTCCGGGATATATTGGACCCCGGTACTTAAAAATTTATTTACGGGAAACGAATATTATGCGGTTTATCTCATGCCTGAAAAAACTACTGCCGGCCGCCGCCGTCATGGCGGCAGCATTTACCGTACAGGCTGACGACCAGTACGATTTGCCGGTCCGGGTCGTTATTTTTCCCCTGCGGGAAGCCGTAATTCCCGCGCTGGCGGAATCCAGGGTGATGAAATACCATTTCAATGAAGGCGAGAAATTTCCGGCCGGGAAAATCCTGGCCAATCTGGATAAAACCGTTTATAAGCAGCGCCTCCTTAAAATGGACGCCAGTCTGAAAGAAGCGAAAGCCGGACTGGAATTCACGAAACGGAACGCGAAACGCATGAAGGACCTGTTCGCAAAGGGCATGCAGGGCCATACCGAACTCGAACGCGCCGAACTGG
>JAQUOK010000151.1 GCA_028717165.1 Victivallaceae bacterium
GGATTTCAAAGTTACGTGGAAATCCGGGCAGCCGCTGCCGCAAAAGGAAGTGCGGATCCGTTTTATTCTCCGTAATTCCACCCTTTATTCGTTCCGGGCCAAATGATGAATGATAATTTGATCATGGCTCCTTGGAAAATTCCGTGCAGGGGCCATATAGTGGGTTTTAAATCAGGATTTATGCATTAAAGTAAAAAAGAGGCTGGAAATAACAGAAAGGCGGTAAAATGACTTGCAAAAATATAGCGGAAGAACTCTGCAAGGCCAATTGGCTTCACCTGGATATGAAGGGAACCGTTCCTGCAGTTAATAATCTGCTTGCCTGGCTTGACTGGTTTGCTGATCGCGGTTTCAACGGAATCGTTTTTGAATACGAAGACCGGATCGAGTGGAAAAGCTGGCCCGGCTTACATCGTCCCGGGTACGGCCGGGACGAATTAAAAAAGATCCATGATGCCTGCCGGGAACGGCAGCTTGAAATAGTTCCGCTTATCCAGGGGCATGGACATTTGGAGTGGCTGCTTAAACATGAAAAATACTCTTTCCTGCGGGAGAACGGCAACTTGAATGAGCTCTGCCCGTCACATCCCCAAAGTGCGGAAATGATTCGAAACTTCATTGACGAATGTCTCGCGCTGCATCCGGACAGCCGATATATCCACTTGGGGGCGGATGAAACCTGGTACCTCGGTTCCTGCGCGCGATGTTCTGAAAAAGCTGCCGGGGACCCGCGTGGGAAACTCGGCCTGTATCTCGACCATCTTGTGCCGTTATGTGAACATGTGGAGAGTAAAGGCCGGATACCGATTATCTGGGGAGACATGTTTTATCGCGAAGAACGGATGGAACTCTGCCGTTATTTGCCCGAAAAAACAGTTATTGTCGACTGGCAGTATTATGGAAGCGGCCCTTTCGACAATATTACGGAACTGCTTTCGAAAGGCCGCGTATGCATGGGGGCTTCAGCAATTTCCTGCGGCAGCAAAGAACAGTATTTCACGGTACAGAAACGAATTCAGCCGCGCATTGAAAATGTTCTTGCCTGGCACAAGTGGAAAGAAAAAAACGGAATCGGTATAATCCACACGGCCTGGAACCGGGCCGGCAGCCTCTTGCCGATCTATGGTCTCTGGCACGGACAGGTTCCGGCATTTATCGCCGCGGGCCGGCCGGCAGCCTGGGAAAACGGTTCCTGGCGTGATTATTTCATGGAAATGGATATTGCCATGCAGCGGAATCTTTATTCCGGCAACTGCTCATTAACTGATTTCATTGAGAAAAATCCACTTGCGATTAATCATGAGAAAGATCCTTTTATGCGGGAATCTTTACGCTGGTACAGTATCGCTTTGCAATATCAGAAGCTTTTCAACCAGATAATATTTGCTTTTTTCGGGCATGAATGCGTCAGGATCACGAACCGCTATATCGGTAACGGCCGGGCTGATTTAAAAAATACCTTTGTTGAGTTGTCGGCGGAATTGGAATCCGAACTTGATAAACTGGAATTATCCGCACGTAAATTCTGGGAAGAACACAGCTACAGTGACGGCGATGAGTTCTTTGCTTCCCGGGTCACAGCTCTCAGGGAATTGCTTTCCCTTAATTATTAGACAGGTGTGTCGGAAAATGAACCAAAATTATGAAACATTGATAATCGGAGCCGGCCTGACCGGTATTGGACTGGCCTGCGCCGATAAAGAAAACTCGTTGATAATTGAACGAACAATTTCTCCGGGAAGCGAATATATAAACGCTTTCAATCCGGGGAACGACTGGCAGGAAGAACCTCTGACATCCGGAGGCAAAAACTTGAAAAAAGAACTGGAAGACCGCAACATTCTTTGCGACGGCAAAGTACACATTTCTGCCTTGAGCCCCGTCCTTTACAGCTTTATAAAGACAGAGAAACTTAATGTGCTTTTCTGGACCGAGATTACAGGAATCGAGAAGGTACGGGGCAACTTTGAAGTGGAAATTTATAACGCTTCCGGGCTCCGGAAAATCAAAGTTAAAAAAATAATAGATACGAGCCCGGAAAGAAGAAGCGCCCCGGATAAAAGTTCGATAATCTCCAAAAGCATAAATGCGCTGTTGCATTGTGAAAAGGAAATATCCTCCTTCGAGCTGAAAAACGGGAAACTGCTAAATGGCCGCTTTCCATCCGAAAAATACTTTTCACTCCCTGTCGAAGTAAATGATTCATGGCCTGACGCAAGAAAAAAGCTCTTTGCCGCATGGGAAAAAAGACCCGGTAAACTAAGCGGGTGGCTTATTGCCGCAACTGCTTCGGAATTTGCTTATAGCTCCGCAAAAGGCCCTTTTGAAATAAAGAACAATTGGCTGCATTTACCGTCCGCCGCATATTCCAATCCCATTCAGTCATTTGAAGCCGGGGTAAACTTTTTTAAGGGGGAACAACAATGCTCCTGTCAGAATTAAAAGACCGAAAAGCAGTTTCGACAAATATTAAAAAGAAAAATTTTGAAAACAACTATGATGTGGTTGTGGCAGGACTTGGGGTTGCCGGTTCAATTGCCGCAATTTCCGCGGGACGGCACGGCCTGAAAGTATTGGGAATTGAAAAACTCTCATGCATGGGAGGCGCTGCAACTGCGGGCGGCATAAGCATATACTATTACGGGTTGCCGGGCGGGATATTTGAAGAAATCGACGAGAAAGCTGAAAAAATAAAGACAGGCAACTTAACCGCTGCCAGGGGGTTCCATCCTGATGCGAAGAAATTCGCTTTGGAACGAGAGGCCGTAAAAGCCGGCGTGGAAATAGCTTACAATTCAGCGGTAACGGCAGTTTTCCGTGAAGGCGGAACAGTGAAAGGGATCCGCTGGATATCTCCTGAAGGCGTCAGGGAAGCCGGGTGCAGGATACTTATAGATGCAAGCGGCGATGGCGAAGTATGCGCGGTTGCCGGATGCGACTTCAAATACGGCAGGGAATTTGACGGGACGACTCAACCGTATTCCCATGCGCGAGTGACTTTCAGGGACGGGCGCAATATTGTCAATAATTTCGATGCCGGTCATATCGACCCGGCGGACGGCGATGATTTTTCAGCTAAAGTAATTAATGCCGGTATTCTCCACTTGAAAGATAAATTTCAGGAAGACGACAAGATCATATTTACGGCATTGCAACTGGGACAGCGTGAAGGCAGATTGATTACCGGAGACGAAACTCTCTCCCTGAAGGACTTTTTTTCAGGGAAAGTCACAAAAGAACCGGTTTTTTACGAATATTCAAATTACGATACTCATGCCAAAGACTGGTTTTGTGAAAGCGAACTCATCCAGGATTGGGTAGTGGTCGCAGGCTTATGGGGGACGAAGTTTTCCATCCCGGTACCTTTTAAATCAATGCTTCCGAAAGGATTCAACGGATTGATAACGGCGGGCAGATGCATATCGATGGAACACGAAATGGCCCAATGCCTGAGAATGCAGAGAGCCATGCAAAAATCCGGCGAAGTCGCGGCTTGGGCCGCCGCTATCGCCATAAAAAACAATATTACGTTACGTGAAATACCTTATGCCGAACTTCTGAAGGGCTTGAAAGCAACAAACTGCTTCAACGGGGAAATTATTGAAACCCATTGGCTGAGCGATAGATCCGAACTCAAGGCGCAACTTTCCAGTGAAAAACCGGGTTATGCCGTCTGGTCGGCGAAACTTATGGGAGAGGATATAAAAGGGGAATTGAGGCAATGGCTTTCTTCAGAAGACAAACATTTGTCCAGGCACAGCGCGTTTGCCCTTGGGCTTCTTAATGATAAAACGGCATTGCCGGTACTGAGGGAAATTGTGTTGGAGCGTGACAAATTCATTCCTTCCACAAGCAGGATCGGCAGTCAGAAAAGGCTTTGTTCCGCAATCTATCTGCTGGGGAAGTTTGGGGACGGCGAAAGCGCGGAAGAATTATTAACCGTATTTAGAGAAGATACGGAAACCGATATTTTAACCCATACGTTCATGGCTCTCCTGAAAATTGGTTCTGCAATTCCCGAATTTAGGGAAAAGATAGCGAATGGAATCATTGAGAAAATAGGCAGCAATAAATTTTCCGCCATGTACAAGGTGGACAGGACGTACGATGTCCGGGAAGACATGGCCGGTTATATGCGGATTATCGCGATAAAAAAATTCGATGAATGGAAAATACCGCATAAACTTCGCGAAACGCTTGAAAAATCGGAACTTACCATGCGCGGGAAAGCGCTTATGAATCAAATGTTCCCTATACGGGAAAAGGAGTAAAAAGTGCAGAAAAATCATGCATCTTTCAGGGAAAAGAAAACCATTCGCCGGAGACCTTCCTGGCTTGATGAGGGAATTGTCGTTGCCGGAAGCTGGGAGGGGCTTGCGCATCAGCTGCGGCTGTACGGCGATCATAATAATATGCGCAAAAAGCTTTTTGAAGAAGAACATACCAGAGACACGGCGGAAAAACTGAAAAACGCGGGCGTTAATCTGCTTATAACCCATTTATACAAAGGCATGGGCGTCAAGGCGGAAAGAAAAGAAATGGAAATGACCAGGGATTTTACAAAGATCTGCCATGAATATGATATTAAAGTCGGGGTTTATGTACAAAGTCTCTCCAGTATCTATTATGAAAGTTTTTTTAATGAATTACCGGAAGCCGTTAACTGGGTCAGCCGGGACCAGAACGGGAACATACCGCGTTATCCCAGACAATATTTCCGCTATATAGCCTGTCCCGGCAGTGATGAATATCTGGAATATATCGAAACGAATATCCTGGCCTATGCGGTAAAGGAAGTAAAAGCGGATATGATCCATTTTGACAATTTCCGGTGGTGGAGCGAACCGGAAGCATGCCGTTGCGAACGTTGCGCGGAAAAATTCCGGCAATTCATAATTGAACGTTTTCCCAATGTTGAAGAGCGTTTCAGCGCGTTGGGAATTGAGGATGTCAGCTATGTGAAACCGCCGGAATTCCATTTCCTGCTTCCCCCGTGGAAAATTGATGGTTTTCGAGATCCGCTGGAAAAATTATGGGTGGACTTCAAATGTTTCACGCTGGCGAATATTTACAGGCGTTTCGCTGATTTTCTTCTTAACCTGAATCCGGAAATAGCGATTGAATGTAATGTAGGCGCCTGGTGCGGCACCAACAGTTCCGTAAACCGCGGCGCATGGGTGCCTTGGATTTATCCCTATGGTGATTTCTTCTGGAATGAGTGCCCGGATAAAGTGGAATTCCGGGATGACGGAACCATGATAAGCAGAATCCGGGACTTTAAAGTCGCGCAGGCCCTGGATAATATTTTGCTTTCCTATAATTTCAATAAAATCGAATTGGCTGAAAGCCTGGCTTTCAATAACAACTGTACGGGTATGACCGCATGGGTAAGTGATATTCTGAAAAATAAGCACGAAGGGCTGAAAGACTATATCAGTTTTTTCAAAAAGAACAATCATCTTTTCAAAAAGGCGGAACCTGCGGCTGAAGTTGCGGTATTCTATTCTTATGAATCTTTGAATTATCTTTGCGGCGCTCCTCACTTGGAATTGCTTCTTGCCGAACAGAGTCTTATTCAGGACCATATCCCGTTTGATATTATTTATGATAACCAGTTGGAGCGTCTGGGAAAATACAAAGTAATAGTGTTGGCGGATGTGGAATATCTTTCCGGCCCGATCATTACGAAACTCCTGGAGTATGTAAATAAAGGCGGCGGCCTGGTACTGACCGGAAAAACAAGCCTCTTTACGGAAAAGGGATTCCTGCGGGAAACGGCCGATTTCAACGGTGCGCTGGACATGAAAATAAATGATTGTTTTGACAAAAAAACTGTTTTATGCCGGAAAAATATATTCGGGAAAGGGCGGCTTGTTTACCTGTCAGGTTTAAAACCTGCGGTGATTCCAGAAGGTGAACAAGTTCCTACTTACTGGACCAGGGCAAAATATTATGATAAACGCTGGTGGAAAAAACCTCTTAATGATAAGGATTTCATTGAAGCGGTGAGCTGGGCCTCACAGGGATTCGATTTTGAATTTCAGGCATCTGAATCGCTTCTTGTGGAAATCCGTTTTCAAAGAGAACGCCAGTGTTATCTATTGCATTTCTTAAATTATAAGCCCGGAAATAATGTCTATTTGAAATGTTTCCTGAATAAAAGAATTATGGGTGACGGCAAAGTAAAAGCGGAAATATTTTCTCCTGACGGCACACCGGGTGAAAAAACGCCGGTTATTCAGAAGGAAAAAGAAAAAATTATCGAATTTTCCGTCAGCAATATGGAAACCTATTCCATTTTGCGCTTGTCCCCGAAAACCGGACAAATTGAATAATAAACCTGCACACGGCGTTTATTTTACTGAAAGTATTGCGGATTTCAGGATGTTGTAAATATAAGTATTTTCATATTTGCCTTTGAACAACTCGCAATTTTCCCCTATAGCGGTTGTCATAACCGGAACTTCGCTGTGATTAAACGAGTTCCAGCTTATTCCGCAACGGGCCGATATGATTTTAGCGCATTCGATAGCGATCGGATTTCTGCTTCCGTACATCTTTATCAGTTCCGGCGGGCGTTCAGACTTATGCCTTTCCGCCATATAGATATCAAAAGCCTTTCTGATATTGTTTTTTTCATTATTTGTCAGATCATCTAATCCCAATTCTTCCTCAACTTCTTTGAGAGCTTTTTCAAAAGGAACCTTATTCCTTTTCCATTTTAAGACGTATTTATAGTAAAATTTTTCGATCGACATTTTCTGCTTATCAATATTTGCGAGAAACTTTTTACCGGCAGATTTCAAATCAAAATTATTTTTCGTATCTTTGATTTGAAACAGCCCGCCGGTTTCATGGTCGGCAGTAACAACAATTAAAGTGTCTTGCGGATTTTTCAGATAAAAATCATATGCGGTCTTAACGGCACCATCAAAAGCGAGGGTTTCCTTAATAAAGGCCGCGCTGTCGTTGCCGTGACAGGCCCAATCGATTTTTCCGCCCTCGACCATGAGGAAGAACCCTTTGGAATTGTCGAGAAATTTGATGGCGACATCCGTCAGCTCCCGCAAGGTCAAGTCCTTAGCTGAATCAATATCGATTTCATATTTCATGTTGCAAACAGACAAAACTTTCTGAATTTCCGGTTTATTTCCAATGGCCAGGAGAGACTGTTTGT
>JAQUOK010000152.1 GCA_028717165.1 Victivallaceae bacterium
CGATCCCGAAACCGGGATGAAAGGGCGGCGCGAAACCAATACCATGCCGCAGTGGGCCGGTTCATGCTGGTATTACCTGCGCTATATCGATCCCCATAATTCCGAACTGCCATGGGCCCTGGAAAAAGAAAACTACTGGATGCCGGTCGATCTCTATGTCGGCGGGGCGGAGCATGCCGTGCTTCACCTCCTCTATGCGCGTTTCTGGCACAAAGTGCTTTATGATATTGGTGTTGTCCATACCAAAGAGCCGTTTCTCAAGCTGGTCAATCAGGGGATGATTCTCGGCCTGTCCCATAAGGATGCGCGCGGGGCGCTGGTACCGAACGATAAAGTCGAGTTTACGCCTGACGGTCCGCTGCACAAGGAAACGGGAGAAAAACTTGAAGAATTCCCGGCAAAGATGTCGAAATCATTGAAAAACGTGGTCAATCCCGATGACGTGATCAAAAGTTACGGGGCCGACAGTATGCGTCTTTACGAAATGTTCATGGGCCCCCTTGAAGCGACCAAACCGTGGAATACGCAGGGGGTAGAAGGCGTGTTCCGTTTTCTCAGGCGCGCGTGGCGGATGATAATTTGCTCTGAGATCACTGCTGAGCCCTGCGGTGAAGACCAGCTCCGGGTCATGCATGCGACGATTAAGAAGGTCGGGGACGATATTGAAAGTTTCGGCTTCAATACCGCGATCAGCCGGATGATGATTTTCGTCAATGAATTTTCAAAATCTGATAAAATTCCGCGTGAAGCCGCGGAAACTTTTGTAAAACTTCTGGCGCCGTTTGCACCGCATGTCAGCGAAGAAATGTGGCTGGAACTCGGACACGGCGGCACAATCGCCTATGAGCCGTGGCCTGAATACAGGGAAGAGTATTTGAAAATAGCCGAAGCCGAAATCCTCATCCAGATACTCGGCAAGCCCAGAGCCAGGATCATGATGTCGGCCGACGCCGACCCCGGAGAAATGGAAAAGATCGCTCTGGCTGACGAACAGGTAAAAAACGCAATCGGGGGCAAAACCGTCCGCAAGGTTATCTGTGTTCCGGGCCGTCTGGTCAATATCGTTGCGAATTAAGCGGTTCAGCTTAGGAAAATTGATTACGGTCGGGGAAACTTGCTATTTCGTTCAGGAATGTTAGATTATATATTATACTAATTTAGAGGTAATTATATATGCTTGACAATATCAATGCCTGGATAGAGGAATTTACCGGACTGGCTCCCACTACGCAGCATAAGGTATTTGTTTCGCTCATCGCGATAATTTTCCTTTGGCTCCTGCGTTTCCTTATAAAACGCATAATCTGCAACAAAACCGAAAAAGTCGAAGTGCGTTACCGCTGGCGCAAGACCATCGGTTATACCTATATGTTTCTGGTTTTTCTGGTGTTGTTCCGGGTATGGTTCAATCCCCGCTGGGATATAGTGAACATCGTCGCTCTGGTTGCCGCGGCGATAATTATATCGCTGCAGAACCTGATCAGAAGTCTGGCCGGGTGGTTCGCGCTGGTTTGGATGCGGCCGTTCCAGGTGGGGGACCGTATCCAGATCGAAGACGGCCCCACCGGCGACGTTATTGATATAAGGATCTTTAAATTTTCCCTGAATGAAGTCGGCAACTGGGTTCATGCCGACCAGAGTACCGGCCGGGTAATGCACGTTCCCAACAGCGTCGTCCTTAATAAGACTATCATTAATTTTACGGAAACTTTTCCTTACATCTGGATTGAACTGCCGGTACTGATAACTTTTGAAAGCAACTGGCAGGAGGCGAAGGGGGCGCTTCAGAAGATCGCGGACGAGCATTCGATGAAGGTCAGCGACAAGGCCAAGGCCAAACTTGACGACGCCAGTAAGCATTATATGATATATTACCGGAAACTCACTCCGATAATTTATACCTCCATCGATGCCTGCGGGGTTCTGTTGACCATGCGTCTGCTGGTCGAACCGCACCGGCGGCGTGACTGCGAGCACGCCATATGGGAAAACGTGCTGGCGGAATTCGCGCAGCACGAGGACATAGATTTTGCTTACCCGACTACCCGTTTCTACGATCATGCGGCGGAAGGCGGAAAGCTGGTTCGCTAACTTAGGAGAGAGGAAAATATGACTAAAAGAAAAGATTTTGTCAGTGACGGGCTGGTTACTTTGCGTCATAAATATATCGCAGACAACCTTAATTCGCTCAAAAGCGAGGAAGATACTTCCGCATCCTACTCCACCGCCGTGGTGGACAAAAACCTTTCCCTTCAGGAGCAGCAGATACAAATATATTGTCAGATAAGGAATGACCTGGATCTCCGCCTGAACCAGAAAAACGCTGAACTCGAAGCCGGAACTGCTGATATGGCCAGAAAGTTGGCTGATAACGAGGCGGGCGCTAAAAAACTTGCAAGCCTGATTGAAAGATTCAACGAACTGCCCAAGTCTATTGAATTTGAGGAGAATTCCGGTTCCCTGATGCGTCTTGAACAACTGCGGGCGGAATTTTTCAGGGTAAAAGCGGCCTGTGAACAGCGCAGCGCCGAAAATTCCGGTAATCAGCCGGCCGGCGGAGCCCCGAGAATTTCCCTGCTGCCGGAATTGAATTCGCTGACTCAGCTGCAAATGCTGAAAATGGGGTTGTGTTTTGCCCTGCCGCTGATTATCGGGGTGATTGTCGGCTGCGCAATTATCGCCTGGGCGGTTATAATTACCTGGGGCGGATGATGACGGTAAAGAAAAAGAATAAAGAAGAAGCGAAGCACAGCAAGCTGGTAAAACGTTATATTCATACGAAAGGTTTTTTCGAGCTTTCCGGCAGATCGCCGGAAAAGAAGGATTCCCGTTTTGTCAGAAACCGCGTTCTGCTTGTCGTTGCGCTAATAATATTTCTCATACCGGGGATTTATTTCTGTTTCTTTTAAGCATTTTTCTGTAGCATCATTCGCTTCGATTTGGGTTCAGATGCACAATGTTTAGGTTATAAATATTTTTGCGGTTCAGCTTAATACTTAACAGGAGGACAATATGGGCTTACTCAACATGCTGAAAAGTGAATTTATCGACATCATTGAATGGCCGGAAAACGAACCGGGCGTTCTGGTGCACCGCTTCCAGCGTCATGACAATGAGATAAAAATGAACGCCAAACTGATTGTCCGGCCGGGACAGCGCGCGGTTTTTGTCAACGAAGGTCAGATTGCGGACGCTTTCGAGCCGGGCACTTACACTTTGACGACTAAAAACGTACCGATCCTGGCAACCCTGAAAGGCTGGAAGTACGGTTTTGATTCGCCGTTCAAAGCGGAAGTATATTTTATTAAGGTCACGGAGCAGCTGGACCGGAAATGGGGCACCCCAAACCCGGTTATGCTTCGTGACGCCGATTTCGGCATAGTCCGTCTCCGGGCCCGGGGAAATTACTCGTATAAGATCGGCATTACGGAGGAAATGATTTCCCGTTTTGTCGGCGCTCAAAGCGATTTTTACAACGATACCATCGAAGACCAGCTTCGGGTCAAGATAATTTCCTCGTTTTCCGACTGTATCGGCGAACATAAGATTCCGGCTCTTGACCTTGCCGCCAAATATGACGAAATAAGTTCTTTCATGACCGCCAAACTGCAGGACGATTTCAGGAAGCTCGGTCTTGAACTTCTAAGTTTCGCGCTGGAAAATATTTCGCTGCCGGATGAGGTACAGAAAGCTATGGATCAGCGTTCTTCGATGGGTGCGCTCGGCAGCCTCAACAATTTTTCGCAATACCAGGCTGCGAATGCTTTGCGCGACGCCGCGCAGAACGAAGGCGGTTCAGGCAACATGATGGGAATGATGATGGGCGCCCAGATGGCCGGCGGCGTCAGCAATGCCCTGCATCAGCAGGAGCGGCCCGCTTCTCAGCCGCCGCCGATACCGGGACAAACTAAATATTTTGTTGCCGTTGACGGGATGCAGACCGGGCCTTTCACTATGAACGAACTCAAAGAAAAAGCGTCTTCACAGCAGTTGAGTCCGGATTCGCTGGTTTGGACTGAAGGGATGGCTTCCTGGGAAAAAGCTTCGTCGCGGGATGACTTGAAAGACATTTTCGGCGCAACACCGCCGCCGATTCCCGGAGCATAGTTTCAGCCTTTATACTGGCTGATATCGATATTTAATTGTTTGATCTTGTAATGGAGTATCCGCGGCGTCAGCTTCAGATGGCGGGCTGCTGCGGCGATATTCCCGTTTTTTAGTTTGAGGGCGTCGACTATCAGTTCCCGTTCGAATGAACTGACCAGGGTATCGAAATCTGCGTCCATTTTCGCGTAATTCACCGTACTGGGGAACTTCTGTTCAGCCTGGAGCGTCGGCGGCAGATTATGGAGATGAACGGTTTCGTCGGCGGAGGTCAGTACCGCCCGCTCAATGCAGCTTTCCAGTTCGCGGACGTTGCCCGGCCAGTTATAGTTCATCATGGCGTTAATGGCGGGGGTTGAAATCCGTTTGATCGATTTATTATAAAGTTTATTGTATTTTGCCAGAAAACTGTCGGCCAGAAGCATTATGTCCGAACGGCGGTCTTTCAGGTCCGGCAGGACGATCGGGAAAACATTCAGGCGATAATACAGGTCTTCGCGGAAATCGCCGCTGACTATCATATTTTCAAGTTTCACGCTGGTTGCCGCAATAACCCGGACGTCTACTTTGTGTTCCTGGTTGCTGCCGATGCGCTGAAAAGTCCTTTCCTGCAGAAAACGCAGCAGTTTAACCTGCATAGGCGGGCGCAGGTCGCCGATCTCATCCAGAAAAATAGTTCCGGTATGGGCGGCTTCTATCCGGCCGATGCGGCGGTTGCTGGCGCCGGTGAAAGAACCTTTTTCATGTCCGAAAAGTTCACTTTCAATCAGATTTTCCGGCAGGGCGGCGCAGTTGACTATGACGAAAGGGTTGGAACGCCTCGAACTGCCGCGGTGGAGGGCGCGGGCGACCAGTTCTTTTCCGGTTCCCGAGCCGCCGCGGATCAGTACCGTGGCCATGCTGTCTGAAACCTGCGAGATCATCAGGTAGATTTCGCGCATTTTGCTGCAGTTCCCGATAATGTTGGTGGGCCTGGGATTTTCATCCAGTTCAAGTTTAAGCAACCGGTTTTCTTCAAGCAGCCGGTCGCGTTCCTCTTTTTCTATAAATATGATCGAGACGGCGTCCGCCAGGATATTTGCCACGGTTTCGAGCAGATTGAAATCTTTTTCCAGGTCGGTCTCCGGGCCTTTCGTGCGGTCCATGCTCATGGTGCCGATCACTTCGCCTTCATAAATGATGGGAACGCAGAGAAAAGCTATTCCCTGCAGATCGGAACGGGACTGGGTCCGGTCAAGGAAGTTCGGGTCGTCGGATATTTCCGGGATAATGATCGGTTTTCCTATCTGGGCGACCCGTCCGGTGATGCCTTCGCCGATGTTGTATTTGCCGCGCTTGATTTCCGCTTCGGTCAAACCGTGGGAAGCTTCAATATATACGGCGCTGCCGCGGCGGAGCGTTACCGTGCCGCGCTGCAGTCCTATTTCACGGTAGAGAATATCAAGTACTTCTTTCAGCAGTAAAGAGACGTTCTTCTGGCGGACGATAACATGACTGATCTGGTTAAGTACTTCAATTTCCCGATTTGCTTTTCTGCCTTTGATCATTATAAAACCACCATGATTATGTTTAAATATTACAATAATGTAACAATTTCAACTGTCAAATTCAACTCCTGGTCTCAGACGAAAAACTCCGGATTTTCCCTTCCGGCGGAGCGGGGGGCGTTTTTTTTAAAAAAATGGTTTTTGATCATATTGCTCTTAAGTGTTTGATTATTTGGTTCTTAGTGTTATTTCTGCTGAGAGCGGTAAAAATATTTTGAATAAATTTTTGGAATTTGATTTGTAAAAACATGATGGTTCAGTAATTTAAAGGCTTGTTTTCGCTCGTTGTGGCGGGAATATAAGTTGTTTTGTGAGTTGAAAAAAAAGTTAAAGATTTTTTCAATTTGTGCTTGCAAATTCAGCGGGACGTATTATTTTAAAAGTCCGTGCTGAAAAAGTATGAAGTTGTTTGAAAACTGAATAGTGCGATGTACCCGAGTTTTAATAATTACTTTGAATGTAGTTTCAATAATTTCTGGAAAGAATATCTCTCGGAAGTGGGATAGATCTTTTAAAATAGATTTATTTTATTTTGGAGAGTTTGATCCTGGCTCAGGACGAACGCTGGCGGCATGGATTAGGCATGCAAGTCGAACGAAAAGCAGGAGCTTGCTCCTGCGGACGAGTGGCGAAAGGGTGAGTAACGCGTGAGTAACCTTCCCTCAAGTCGGGGATAACTCCTGGAAACGGGAGCTAATACCGGATGTGGATATATTTTCGCATGGATTTATATCTAAAGATTTATCGCTTGAGGATGGGCTCGCGTACCATTAGCTTGTTGGTGTGGTAACGGCATACCAAGGCAATGATGGTTAGGTGGTCTGAGAGGATGGTCACCCACACTGGGACTGAGACACTGCCCAGACTCCTACGGGAGGCTGCAGTCGAGAATCTTCCGCAATGCGCGAAAGCGTGACGGAGCAATGCCGCGTGGTCGATGAAGGCCTTCGGGTTGTAAAGACCTGTCACACGGGACGAAATTTGACGGTACCGTGAGAGGAAGCCACGGCTAACTACGTGCCAGCAGCCGCGGTAATACGTAGGTGGCGAGCGTTGTTCGGATTTATTGGGCGTAAAGGGTCCGCAGGGGGTTTATTAAGTCTGATGTGAAATCCCGGAGCTCAACTCCGGAACTGCATTGGAGACTGGTGAACTAGAGTACCGGAGAGGTAAATGGAATTCCTGGTGTAGCGGTGGAATGCGTAGATATCAGGAAGAACACCGAGAGCGAAGGCAATTTACTGGACGGAAACTGACCCTCATGGACGAAAGCGTGGGGAGCGAACAGGATTAGATACCCTGGTAGTCCACGCTGTAAACGTTGTGAACTTGTTGTGGGAGGATTTAGCCCCTTCCGTGACGCAGCTAACGCCTTAAGTTCACCGCCTGGGGACTACGGCCGCAAGGCTAAAACTCAAAGGAATTGACGGGGGCCCGCACAAGCGGTGGAGCATGTGGCTTAATTCGAGGCAACGCGAAGAACCT
>JAQUOK010000153.1 GCA_028717165.1 Victivallaceae bacterium
GAAATTGAAGGTGCGCCCGACAAAATGAAAAATGCAGCCGGAAAATTCGGACATGGCGGCGACTTCCTGCAATATGGGGCCGCCTTTTTCCCCGAACGGGTCGCCGATGAAGAGAATGTCGAGAGCGGTTTTACCGGATGTTTCCGTTTCCCGCCGTTTCCAGTGTTTCAGGTTGATCCCGATCGGCAGTTCGACCAATTGTTCGTCCGGTATCCCGAATTCTTCCCTCAAACCCTTGAGGTACCAGTTGCTCATGCCGAGAAAAACCGTACCGTGCCGCGCCAGTCGCTTTATGCCTTTTTTGTAGAGCCATTCGATAAGCTTCGGCAGTGTAGCGTTCTTGTTGCTTGCCAGCGGGCGCAGGCTGGTCAACTGTTTTGCGGTGGCGTCTCCGTACATGAGGTAACGGACGTTTTTATAAAGCGGAGCCCAGGCGGCGTAATGAAAAGTATCGATCAGGATAGTTTCGCAGCCGTCTTTTATTGCGTGTTCGGCGGCGGCGCGCCCGGCGGCCAGGTACCATAAGCTTCTGAGACGGTGTTTTTCGACGGTCAGGCGATGGATGCCGCGCGCGTATTCCTCGATATGATAAAAACGGAAATCGGCGTCCCGGGTTTCGGCGAAATATTTTTCCCAGCGTTGGCGGACGGTGTTCCAGCCGCCTCCTGGGGCAATAGTGACGATTCCGATCTTTTCCATACTATTTTCCTGTTTTGACTTCAGTTCTATCGGCGACGGCGAAGCTTGGAGCCGTCCGTCCGCAGGACGGTACTACCGCCGTCCGTCGTACGGACTTCCAGCCGCCTCCTGGGGCAATAGTGACGATTCCGATTGTTTTGCGTTCCATGCTATTTTCCGGTTAATTCTTTTTTGGTTGATTTGGCTTCCGCCCAAGTGGTCTTGCAATACGGGCCGCCGCCGATTTTGTAGTAAAAATTAATGCATATTTTCGCCAGCGCGATCAACATGACGCCCATTCTCTCCCGGATACTTCCGGCGTGTCTGCTTTCCTCATAAGTCCGGCGCAAATCCCGGTAAATTCGCCCGATCCGGCCATGCCGTGTTGATTTTTCGCGCTGTTTCGGGGTCGGTTCAGTATTTTCCGGGAACCGTAAATTCGCGTAGCGGTTTTCCAGTTCCTTCTGCCCCGCCAGTATCCGGATATAACGGCGGCGCCAGTCCGAAAACGAATCGACCCCGGCGGCAGTGACGAATGCCGCTTTCGTCAGGGAATTGTATCCTGAACTTACCAGTTCCAGATAACCGTCGTCGTTGATGGTGTCGCGCGGCATAAGTTCGATGTCGAGCTCTTTGACCCGGGTTTTCAGTTTGCCGAGGCGCAGCATGTAGAGCCTGCCGATAACCCATTTCGGTTCCGGCGGTTCGGGTTCCGCCGCAACGAAGTATTTGGCGAAGAAGGTTTTCTTTTCGTTAATAGACCAGGCGGTGCCGCCCGCCAGGATCAAATTTTCGTCGGAATTCAGCAGCTCCAGAAGTTTTTCGGCGGCTTGTTTATCCGCGCTTACGTCACCGTCGCAAAACATGACGATGTCGGTTGAAGCATGTTTTATGATTTCATGCCAGGCGTTGGCTTTGCCGGGATCGCTGGTGATAACCTGAACGAGTTTATTTTTTTCAGCGTATCGGGAAGCTATTTCAAAAGTATCATCGGTAGTACCGTTTACGCAAACGATAATTTTTCGGGGCGGCACGGTCTGCGCCAGCAGGCTGTCCAGGAGACCCGCTATATTTACCGCCTCATTTCTTGCCGGAACGCCGATGCAGTAAGCTGATTCCATGATGTTTCCCTTATATATCCGTGCGCTTAATATATACCGCTTCCGGAAATATGCCAGTTGGAAAAGTGGGACGTGGGATGTTTGGTTTTTTGGAGTGCGGCGGTCTTCCGCCGCTTTCAGTTTTACGGCAACGGCTTATTCGGCATAAAATCGGATTTTTCTTTTTTAAAGTCATTGTTAATCCGCGACATGACGGTATATTTTCCGTATGAAAAAATCACTGGCACATCTTCCTTTAAATAAAAAACAGGAGCTTAGACGGCTCAAGTCGGTTATTCTGGAAAAAGCTCCGCAGACGCAGTTTATTATCCTGTTCGGCAGCCATGCGCGCGGCGACTGGGTCGATGACGAATACGTCGAAGACTATATCACCTACTCCTAACAAAAGCGATTTCGATATTCTGGTTATTACTGAAGACCGGGAAACCGCGCGCAACTCAAACCTCTGGACACAGGTGGAAAAAGAATATTACGGGGTTTTACGGAATCAACGTACGGTGTCGGAGATTATCAGCCATGACATAGAATATGTAAATACCGGCCTCCGGGAAGGACGTTACTTTTTCTCCGACATCAAAAAAGAAGGCGTCCTGCTTTACGATTCCGGCAAATACAAGCTCGAAAGAAAACGTAAAATCGACCCATTGCGCCGGCTGGAAATAGCGGAAGAAGATTTTGAGCAATGGTTTGAAAGCGCAAACGGATTCTTAAAAGGAGTTAGCTTTTATATTAGGGAAAAAGAATATAAAATTGCTGCTTTTGAACTTCATCAGGCGACGGAGCGTTTTTACAGTGCGGTAATTCTGGTAGCTTCCGGTTACCGCCCGAAACTCCACAACATAGAAAAACTCGGCACGACAGCCGCAGCTATTATCCCGAATTCATAAAGGTTTTTCCAAGAAAAACCGCTGAGGAAGATCCTCTTTTCAAATTATTGAAAGACGCTTATATCGATGCCCGTTATAAAAAAGATTACAGCATTACGAAGGACGAGCTTGCTTATCTGGCGAAACGTGTTGAAAAGCTCCGTGATTTAGTCGAAAAAACCTGCAAGGCCAGAATAGAAGATTTGAAAAAAGCAACAGTCAAGCAGTAACTTAAACCAGGTTGCAATAGAATAATAAATTTTATCCCTGGAAGGGATATTTAACGTAGCCCAAGGCGACGCCTTGGGAATATTATCGTTCCCAAAATGTTCCCTGAAGGGGAACCTCAAAATACGAATTATAATTGAAGTTCCCCTTCAGGTAACAGGAACCGGTGGTAATATTTACCCGCCGCGTTGCGGCGGGCTACGCTGAATAACCCTGTCAGGGGTAACGAAACAACAATATTATATTTTTGCAACTTGGTATTAAATCTTAACACGTCCCACGTTAACCCTTTTTCCATTTTTTTCTGCTTTCTTCGTTGCGGAAACAGGCGGAGCGCTGCCCGGAAGGAGAAACTTCTTCGAGTTTCGGGGTTTGCTGTCTGCATATGTCTGTTGCCAGGGGACAGCGCGGATGGAATGAACAGCCGGCGGGCGGATTGATCGGGGAGGGGACGTCGCCTTCCAGAATGATCCGTTTGCGTTTGCTTTCCGGGTCGATAGTCGGTATGGCGGAGAGTAACGCCTGGGTGTAAGGATGGACGGGGGAGGCGCAAAGTTCTTTGGCGGGGCCGGATTCAACTATTTTCCCCAGGTACATGACGAGGATATTTTTGCTGATATGCTCAACTACGGCCAGGTCATGGGCGATGAATAAAAACGCCGTTCCGGTCTGCTTCTGGATTTTGATCAGAAGATTTATTATCTGGGCTTGGACGCTCACGTCGAGAGCGGAAACCGGTTCGTCGGCAATAATGATATCCGGTTCCGCGGCCAGGGCCCGGGCGATGCCGATCCGCTGGCGCTGGCCGCCGCTGAACTGATGCGGATAACGGTACATGACGTCCGCTTCCAAACCGACCAGTTCGAGGAGTTCGGCGACCCGGTCAACCCGCTGCTGCCGGTCGAAAGCGGTATGAAGCTGTAATACTTCGTCGATGGCGGAGAATATAGTCAGGCGCGGGTTCAGGGAACCGTAAGGATCCTGAAATATCATCTGGAATTTTTTGCGGGCCTTGCGCAGTTCCCCGCCTTTGAGTTCGGCGAGGTTGACGCCGCCGATCGTAAACGCGCCGCCGCAGGGTTCCTCAAGCTTGACCAGGGCGCGCCCCAGAGTGCTTTTACCGCAGCCGCTTTCCCCGACCAGCCCCATGGTGGTTCCGGCCTCGATCTCAAAACTGACGCCGTCAACCGCCCGGACGAATTGCCTGGCTTTGAACCAGCCGTTTTTTACCGGGTACCAGACTTTCAGATCGTTGACTTTCACTAATGCCATCTTGCCGCCTTTGTGTAAAACGGAATATAGTTTTATAAGTTTTCGGTGGAGGGCGAGCGTCCCCGCGAGCCTTTGAGTTTTTCGTATTTTCGGCTCATGAGGACATTCGCCCTCCAAGGAAACAAGCGCCTTATATATTTAAGCCCGGAATACGTTTATTTCAAATGCGAATGCGCTTTTTTTACCAGCGCGTCAAAGAGGCGCTGATGGGTTCTGCTGAACGGCGCCTGGAGTTCGGGATGCCATTGCACTCCGACAGTCCAGTCTCGCTGCTGGTCCTCGACCGCTTCGATACAGTCGTCGCTGACAGCGAAAGCGCTTATTTTGAGCCGTCCGGGGTGTCTGGCCGCATGGTGGTGAAATGACATTACTTCTATTGCGTCCCGGCCCAGTATTTTATGCAGTTTGGTGCCCGGCAGTATTTTCGTATGGTGTTTGCCCAGTCTGAAGAGGTTCGAACTGTGGCGGCGCAGTTTGTCATGGTGTTCGTCATAACATTCCAGTTTGCCGCCGTTGAATACGGTCAGGAGCTGCGCGCCGCGGCAGATGCAGAGCATCGGCAGGTTGTAGTTTTCATTGAGTTTCAATATCCGCAATTCCAGTTTGTCTCGCTCGAAATTAAGCAGGTCGGGAGTTAGTTTCAGGCCATCGTGGAGTTGAGGCGCGAGATCCTGCCCGCCGGTAAGGATTATTCCTGAAACCCGGTTCAATATATTTTCCAGCTTATCCATATCGGCGGGGCAGATGGTAAGCGTGGCGCCGCCTGCCCGCCAGACTGCGAAATCATAGGGAATGCGGAGATACTGCAGGAAATAAGGCCAGCGGCTGGATACCGCTACGGCGATCAGCGGGCCGCGCCTGCGGTTCCCGAACCTGAACAGCCATATCAGCGGCAGCGCGACGATTACCAGGGGCAGTCCGCAGAGCGCCAGCAGTAAAATCAATATTTTGTGCATAGACGTTATTCATTAAGAAGTTATGGTTGAATGCGTAAAGCGCTTTGGACCTCTTTGGCGCTTTAAGATGATTGAGATGACAAATATAGAATCTATATTTTGGCATCTTCTGCACTTTGTGCCATAAAATCTACATTCTTATTTCCAGCCATTTGCGCTTTCTTCTTTTTTGGGTGGGCCCTTAGTCCCCCAAACCCCCTCTGCGCCTTCCGCAGGCGGCGGCATGGCAATGCCCTGCACCTTTACGCTTCCTTTGCCCTGGTCTGTCCGCGTTATACCGGGAAGCCCCGGCTGCGCCGGATAACGCGAGCAAGGAATCTTCGCTCCCGCCCTGCGGGCACTGAGCTCGATTTGAAAATTACCAACTGCGCCGAGTACTTCAGGGAAAACAAATTGTTGTTTTTCCCTGAAAGCAAAGAACTTTGCCAGTCAGGTTCATAGGTTCTGACTCTTCCGGGTTTGTGGTACAAAACGCAGAAGAACCATATTTTGTCATTGTCGCTATCGTATTCGTAAACAACCAAAATCCCAAACGCTTGATAGCGCAGTAAAAAATTTCCGGCGAAGCTGATTAAATTCAGAAACGAAAATCCGTTATTTTCCGGCTTGTTCCTGTGCTTCTATTAATTCTATTATATATTTTATAGCAAGCGCCTTGTTATGCTCAGAAAGTTTATTAAACTTCTCCAGGGCGGCATTAGCAAGAAAGTCATTATTGTTGTGATGGCTTGTCTTTTCTTCTGCAGAACTGATCTGATCAATCCATGCTTGATTCTTTTTGGTTATTTTTGTTTTCCTGGATATCCACCTGCTTAAGGTTGAAGGACAAACCATTAGACGCCTTGCAAGCATTTCCTGATCCCATTTATTTTTAGCCATCAAGCTTAACAATATATTTACATATTGTTCATTATCTGACATGATTTTTCTCTTGGTTTTAAAATTATATAAAGAAACTCCAATATTTGTCGTTATAATAGTTCCATTTCTTGCTTTTGTCAAATTTTTACAAAAAGACATGAAATTTTCCAAAATTGTTTGCATGATTCAATTTGTGCAATTATATTAGAGCTAATCAAGGAGGTCAGGCATGAAAAGAATCAAGCAGCCATATACGGTTCAAATAGATTCCAGGTATGAAAACGAAGTAAAAACGTATGTTAAGGCAGTTGCAGAAAAAACAGGCAGGTTAAAGTGTCACATTGTAACTGATCTTGTTTTGACCGGAATGGAAGCAAAACCCCTGGCTCGAAAATTGCATAAATTGAATAAGGCAATAGTTGTGGAATAATTTATGTTTCTCTACTACACAGTGTGAATGAATTTTCCTGCGGCGGACAGTTCCTCAATTTTCTCCTCTTTATAATGATTACTCCTCGCCTGTTCGTCGCAGGATTTACCAACCGTAAAATATGGGAAGGAAATATGCAAACTTTAATTTTTTTGATTTTTTTATTCGGGCTCGGTTGGGTTTGCCTGAGAATAGATGAATGGCGCAGCAAATGGAAATTAAATAGAAGCTCCAACCGCAAATATATGGAACTGAAAAACAAGTAAAAAAACCGGGCTCAAAACCCCTGGTTTTTTACTGCAAGCTTTTCAGCTTGTTCTTATATTTCTCATAAAAAAATTGCTTTAAAAATATTTTTTCCGATAAAAGCTTACAGTCTCTTTTGTCCATACTCTTCGTTAGTTTTAACCTCGCGTACAATTGTACGCGTCGGCTTTACTGCCTCGATTATGAAGCAAAATAGACTTTTTCAGTAACGACTATTTATTGTCGAAATCAAGTTTTTGAATTTTTGATTCCGAGACCAGTATTTCAGGTGAAATTTTGCCGTTTTTCAGGAATACCGCCAGCGGATAGAGAAGGCCCAGTACCGGGAGCGGATCTTTCCAGTTGAACATTTCGTTTACCGAACCGCGAGTCTGTTCGACAATATTTTTGGCTGTCTTGAAGCGGTCGACCGGATTTACCGCTTTCGCCAGTTGTTTTACGAATTTAT
>JAQUOK010000154.1 GCA_028717165.1 Victivallaceae bacterium
CTCATAGGTATCCTGATCCCTGATATTGCCAATTATTTCTTTGCCGATGTAATAAAAGGAATTCAATCCGTTACCGATGACCGTCAATATGATCTGGTGTTGTGTACCACAGACGGGGATTACCAGAAAGAAATAGAAGTGCTGCGGCGCCTCCAATTGAGAAAAGTCGACGGGATTATTACTGCCGCCATGGCCTTAAGCACACGCAAGAGCGGATGTGATTTTATAAAAGACCTGGCCCAAAAAGGACAGCATATCGTTTCTATAAGTCCGGTCTGGGAAGATTTTCCGGGCGATTTTGTAGAAGTCAACAACACCAGGGGGGCAGCTATGGCAACTAATCATCTGATTGATTTAGGGCACCAGAAAATAGCTTACATAGGCGGCTCTTTAGAGAGTATTTCAGCTCAACAGCGCCTGGCAGGATATCAGGAAGCCATGAAATCTGCCAACATTCCAGTTACGGACAACCTGATTGTTAACGGTGACTTTTCCTTTGGCGGCGGCTATAATGCCGCTCGTAAAATGCTTTCCCTGGAATCTTCGCCCACAGCAATATTTGCGGCTAACGATGTAATGGCATTAGGCGCAATCCAGGCAATCAAAGAAAGCGGTAAGAGTATTCCCGAAGAGCTGGCGGTGGTCGGTTTTGATGATATTCCTATTTCAAATATGGCTCAACCAGCTTTGACTACCATAAGGCAGCCTCGAAATGAAATCGGCAGGAAAAGTGCTGAAATCCTGCTGGACAGAATAAATGATAAGTTAACGGATGAAAAAATCGGAATTGTAATCCAGCCGAAATTGATCGTAAGAAGTTCAAGCGTAGTAGCAGGGGGTAAATAATGAAAATGCTGATTGGCGGGAAATGGATTGACCGGGATAAAAAAATTGAGGTAAAAAATCCATTTAACGGGAAAACCGTCGGCGTTGTTCCGCAAGCCGAAATCAATGATTGCGAAACTGCAATCTCAACAGCCTGTAAAGGGGCTGCGGAAATAGGTAAAATGCCGCTTTTTCAACGTGCCGGGATTCTATACAAAACAGCGGAATTATTGGAAAAGCAGCTTGACAAATTTGCGATTTCAATTTCAAATGAAGTCGGCAAAACTATAAAAGAAGCTTCCGGAGAAGTGACCAGAGCGATACAAACTTTGAAGGTGGCCTCTGAAGAAGCCAAACAGATTCATGGCGAAACAATTCCTTTTGATGCCGCGCCCGGAATAAAGAACCGGCAGGGATTTTATTCAAGAGTACCGCTTGGAGTGATACTTGCAATTACGCCTTTTAACTTTCCCCTGAATTTAGCCTGTCACAAATTAGCGCCGGCCATAGCCGCGGGAAATTCTGTAATCCTGAAACCGGCAAGCGCCACTCCTTTAACTGACCTGCAGTTGGGGGAACTGTTCCTTGAAGCCGGTCTGCCCGAAAATGCCCTGTCTATTATAACCTGAAAATCGGATAAAGCGTACACTTTAACCATCAAATAGTCCTGCGAGCATGATTTTTCATCAAAATCGTGCTCTTTTTTCTTGCTTTTTAACGCGTGCGCATTATATTAATGCGTACACTTTAAAATAGGAGTGCGAGCAATGGCAAAACGAATAACTGGAAAAAGTCATGTTGGCGAACGGCGGGAACAGCGTCAAAATGGGGATATTTACGTTTACGAACGGATTACAGCCTATAACCCAAAGATCAAACAGACCTATACGGTCAGTCAAAAACTCAAGGGAAAAATTAAGCCGGGCACACAAGAAATAGTTTCTACGCGTCCCAAAAAACGCAAAGGCGAAAGAAGTGTAGTCAGCGCAGCACGCAGACACACTGGCCTCACGGATATTCTGCAATGGGTCGGCAAGGCTTCCGGCATTGACGCAGGCGTGCGGTCTTCATTCAGCGAAGGCGATGCGGCTAAAATCCTTTCCATTGCGCACTACTGGATCGGTACCAACGGCAATACTCTGCCACGTCTCGAAAGTTGGCAGGTGATGCATGACCTGCCGTACTGTGAAGCGATCACCGAAGATGTCTACGGCGAATTATTCAAGGGCATCGGGCGCGATGAAGACGGTATCCAGAGGTATTTTTCGTCCCGTGCGATGCGCTTGAACAAATCTCCAGTGCTGGCTTTTGATTCAACCACCATATCAACTTATTCTGAAAACCAGTCGGATGCACGGCGGGGATTCAACAAAGACGGCGACGCACTGAACACCATCAAACTGCTGACTTTATATTCTGTGAAGGATCGAGAACCACTGGCTTTCGGCAAGCAACCCGGCAATGTCCCGGATGTTATATCTATTGAAAACACCCTGACGCAACTTAAGTGTCTCGACTTGGAAAACCCCCTGATCGTCACCGACAATGGTTATTACAGTGAGTCGAATATGATGGAATTTGCCTTGCGCAATATGAAATTCCTGACCTTGGTCGACCCCGATGTTATCTGGGTTCGTGAAACGGTGGACGCGCTTCGTGAAACTCTTGCGGGCATGTCCAGCACATGCCCATTTGACCCGTCCGCCTGCGGCGCTACGACCAGCAGAATACATGAGTTCAGCCGGGAGCGCCGGCGTTCACGAAACGGTAGAATCGCCGGGGAAGAAGAAACTTTTTCACGCCGCCTGTATGTGCATGTTTTCTACTCTCCTGACAACGATGCTAAAAAGGAACTCGCCTTTCGCAAGGACTTGCTTGAACTCAAGACGCAAATGGAAAGCGGGACAACCGAGTTTACAAAAGCCGCGCAAAAGAGGATAGATAAGTACTTAATCTGCTCAAAAAAAGGTCGTGGCGGAAAGCTTAAGGTTGGCTTCAACGACAAGGCTATTGCCGAGGCGAAAAAATATTTCGGCTATTTTGCACTCGTCAGCAACCAGGGAATGGAAACGTTTACTGCGCTGCAAAACTATCGATTGCGGGAAAAAGTAGAAGAGCTGTTCGCTGAGCAAAAAGGGGGGCTTGATGGTGCGCGACCGCGCACGTGGTATCCCGACAACCTGCGAGGAAGACAATTCGTGCAATTTGTCGCATTGGGCTACCATTGTTTCCTGACAAAAAAAATAAACGAGATGCGCTCTCGACTTGGAAAACAGGAAAACGGGAAGACCAAGGCGCTTGTCAACCTTGAAAACAAACTGGACAAGTGGCTTGAACAACGTTCTCTTGCTCAGATTCTGGACTGGTTCGACTGCATCGAGACAACAAGCGTACGGACAGCTATGGGCAATTATCGATGGTCTACCGAGTCAGTGGCGAGAGATCGCTTGTTTCTGGAATATTTGGGGATGACAGACAAATAGTGTACGTATTATCCGACTTTCAGGATCAAAAACGTGAAGAACACAAAAACTCCCCAAATAGACGAGGCTGACAAAAGTCTTGCTTAACAGCGATTTGGACTCCTGGGACGGTTGAGACTTTTGAATTTAAACTCAAAGTCTCAAGCGTCCCAGGTATCTTAAAAGTCCCGTTTTCTCAAGTAACGATTTTTGTCGGGGCGTCCAAATAAACCATCCCCCGTTACTTTTTGTGAACTTTGCCGAAGATTTTCATAACTTCCTGGAGGTCTTCCCATACTTCGCGTTTGGCATTGGGGTTACGGAGCAGATAGGCGGGGTGGAAGGTCGGCATTACTTTTATGCCGTTATATGAGTCCCATTTGCCGCGCAGGCGCATAATGCCGTTTTTGTTCAGCAGGAATTTAAGCGGTACGGCTCCGAGGATGACGATCACTTTGGGTTTTATAAGTTCGATCTGGCGCTTCAGGTAGGGCAGGCAGGCGTCGGCTTCTTCGGGAAGCGGGTTGCGGTTTTGGGGCGGACGGCACTTGACTATATTGCCGATATAGACTTCCTGCCGGGTGAACTGCATGGCGTTGATCATTCTGGTCAGGAGTTCCCCGGCTTTGCCGACGAACGGGCGCCCCTGCTGATCTTCATCGTAACCGGGCCCTTCGCCGATGAACATTAGATCCGCGTCGGGATTGCCCTCGCCGAAAACAACCGTTGTCCGGGTTTTGCACAGCGGGCATTTCCGGCATTTTTGAGTTTCTGCATTGAGTTCGTCCAGATTCATCTGGGCGAGTGGCGAATTAAACGACGGCGCGGGAAAAGAGCCTGGTGATGCCGGTTTTGCGGCAGGGGCCGGAAATTTTGCCGGAGTTTTGACGGGAGCGGGAGCCGGTTTTATGTCCGCGAAAAACTCATTTGCCGTTGCTGCGGGGATATAGACGGTTCCGCTTTCGGTTTGGAGTTCTTCCAGGTGTTCGACCATCTGTTCAAATATGTCTTTTTTCATGTCCCTGATCTGGTATTCCCGGAAATTCGGGTTATTTTATAATTTTATTTTTAAAGATACAACTATAACCCGGAATTGCCTAATGCATAGAAAAAGTTTGCTGAAAAATTTATTATTCATAGTAATATTCGCCGCCCTGAACGGTGGCGCCTGGGCCGGGGATGCGAAAGATGACAAAAATACCGACGCGCAGAAACAGAATATCATAAGCGATGTAAAAACTGCGGCGAAAGACGCCAAGGGCGCCGTGGAAGACGCCAAAGTCGCGGCGAAAGACGCCAAGGGCGCGATAGAAGATGCCAGGGACGCGGCGAAAGATGCGGAAAACGCGGCCAAACAGGCCCAGAAGGCGGTTGAAAAAGCTAAAGTCGTCAATTTGAGTTTGTTTACGATCAATAATGTCGACAGCGGAAGGGACGAAAACAAACCGGAAAATGTAAGTATCGTAAAGCCGGCCGACTTCAAAGTTGAAAGTCTTGCTGACCTGATCGTACGCATAGAAGACTGGTGGAGGGGCGTCAGGAGATGGATGGGCAACCAGCAGCTTAATCTGCTGGTTCTTTTTGCCGGGGTTATGATCACCTTTCTCCTGGTGACCTGTCTGGGATGGTTATTCGGCAGAATTATATTATGGCGTATCCGGAAAAAAGGCAAAGGAGAATGGGCGGAGCAAATCTGCGGAAGTCTGAAAAGGCCTTTGGCGTTCCTGGTTTTCACGGTGGGCGTTTTCCTGAGTTCGCTGCGGCTGCTTAATCAATTTGACGAAGAGTTTTTCGGGACGGCCCTGCGTGTTTTCTTTGCCTTGATGGCTTTTGCTGTGGCCTGGGCGGTTTATCGTCTGGTCGGGGTTCTGGATCACCACCTCGAAACCTTGGCGGAGCGTTCGGACAATGAGCTGGACGAACTGCTGGTTGACCTGATCCGTAAAACGGTGAGGTTTGTCGTCGTCTTTATTGCGGTGCTTTTTATCGGGCAGACGATTCTGGGTTTGCGGATAACCGCGCTGGTGGCCGGGGCCGGTATTGCCGGTTTGGCGGTAGCCCTGGCTGCCCAGGAGACCCTCGCCAACTTTTTCGGTTCAGTGATGATCATGCTGGACAAACCGTTTACGGTAGGAGAGCGCATTACAGTGGAAGAAATCAACGGTACCGTGGAAAAGATCGGGTTCCGCAGTACCCGTATCCGCAGTCTGAACGGGCATATGTATTCGATTCCGAACAGCAAGCTGGCGCATTCGACGGTGGAGAATATTACCAAGCGTCCCTATATCAAATATGTTTTCGATTTGACTCTGACTTATGATACAAGTGCGGAAAAAATGGAGCGTGCAATGAAAATCCTGCACGAAATTCTGGATGAACATGAAGCTTTCAATGAGGAAATGCCGCCGCGTATCTTTTTTACGTCTTTCAACGACTGGGCTTTGAATATAAACGTTATCGTCTGGTTTCAGAGTACTGACTATCTTCAGACGCAGCAATGGAAAAATGACATTAATCTGGAAATTCTGCGGCGCTTCAACGCCGAAGGCCTGGATTTCGCTTTTCCGACCAGCACGAATTACCTGGTCGGCGACAGTTCCCGCGAGTTGAAGGTTACCATGCTCGAAGAAGCGAAAAAATAGTCGTTTGTTGTTGAATAATCTTAAAAGCCGTTTACATTTAAAGTTTGTTTTTAAAAATATTCAGATAAAGGAATTCATACAGTGAAAGTAGTAGTAGCTTATTCAGGCGGGCTTGACACCTCGGTAATCGTCAAGTGGGTTAAAGAAAAATATAACGCCGAAGTGATCGGTTTCTGCGCCGACGTCGGCCAGGAGGAGGAACTTAACGGCGTTGAAGCGAAAGCGCTCAGAACCGGCGCTTCAAAATGTTATGTCGAGGACTTGACCGAAGAATTTGCCCGTGACTTCATTTTCCCGATGATGCAGGCCAATGCGATCTATGAAGGAACATATCTTCTGGGCACTTCCATTGCCCGTCCGCTGATCGGGAAACGCCTGATCGGGATCGCCCGCGCCGAAGGCGCCGACGCGATTTGCCACGGCGCGACCGGCAAAGGCAACGACCAGGTGCGTTTTGAACTTACCGCCTATGCTTTCGAGCCCAATATCAAAATTATCGCCCCGTGGCGGGAATGGGATTTCAAAGGCCGTATGGACCTGATCAAGTACGCGAAAGAAAATGACATTCCGGTAACCAGCACCGCCGAAAAACCTTACAGCATGGACCGCAACCTGCTTCATATTTCGTTTGAGGGCGGAATTCTGGAAGATCCGTGGAGCGAGTGTCCTGCGAATATCGCCGTGATGACCGAAACTTTGGAAAACGCCGCTGACGAAGCCGAAAATATTGTAATTTCTTTCGAAAAGGGCGTGCCTGTCAAAGTCAACGGTGAATCCCTTTCCCCGGCGAACCTGATGCGCAAACTCAATTTGCTCGGCAAAAAACATGCTGTCGGGCGGATCGATATCGTTGAAAACCGGTTTGTCGGCATGAAGTCCCGCGGCGTTTATGAAACTCCCGGCGGAACTATCCTGAATCAGGCTCACCGCGCTTTGGAAAGCATCACTATGGACCGTGAAGTCATGCACCTGCGCGACAGTTTCATCCCGCGCTACGCGGATATGGTCTATAACGGTTTCTGGTATTCTCCTGAACGAGAAATGCTTCAGGCGGCGATTACTGAAAGCCAGAAGTTCGTTACCGGCGACGTCCGGGTGAAACTTTACAAGGGCGCCTGCCACGTAACCGGACGCCGTTCCGAATACAGCCTGTACGACGAAGCCGTTGCCAGTTTCGAAGACAGC
>JAQUOK010000155.1 GCA_028717165.1 Victivallaceae bacterium
GATAGGCATGGATCTGGGACGGTAACGCACCTTTCCCGTCGTAACAGAGAAAGTTCTGATCCAGCAGCATCGCTAATTCCAAGGTTTGTTCGTATTTGTTCCAGCCGGAAAGTTCGCGCATGAATAAGGGATTGATATCCTGAAAGGTTTGCGGTTTGTTTTTCAACAACTGCCGCAGCCAGGCAATCGCCGACGCCTCATCCGAGACAAAAAGACTGCCTTGCTCCAATGTTCCCGCCTGTGATTTTTTTCTCTCATATTCCAAGGCCTGGTCGTGGAGGAAATACATTCCATCACGAGGATCAAATCTCTGCGCCAATCCTTCCTGGAAGGCCGAGCTGGAAATAGGTACATTGTAACCTTTACGAACATAATAGGCCACCAATTGGTCAAAAAGAATACGCGGATCGCGTTCGGATATCGTTACTAATTTGCCGTCTTTAATTTTTGCTACCGGAAGATATTTTAGGTGAGTTCGAATAAAATCCCAAACACCTTCTTCTGTCCCAGCTTCGGTAATAAAACGTTCTTCAAAGCCGCCATTGGGTTTATAGGCGGAAATTACCAGGTCTTGCTTGACCGCTGTTGGAGTATTGACAGCTTTAAAACTCATTTGTTTTTTATCTAACGCAGACACATTCGCCACAATGAAACCTGCATCAGCAAGGGCCGTTTGAATACCATTCCAGATGCCTGCACTTGTATTGGAGAATTCAACAGTTATCCAACGGCCTGGTTTTAATATGGTATATGTTTTAGAAAAACATACTGTCATTAATTTTCTATATGTCTCTGAATTTTTGCCCTGGGTTTTACTTTCAATAGCTTCCGTAATGTTATTGGTTCTGTTTTTTAACCAGCTTTCACATAAAAAACTCAATTCTGAATAGTTTAAGTTCGACCCAAAAGGAGGGTCTATGAAAATGTAATCTACAGAACAACTATGCAATTTATTAACCTGTCCAGCATCTTCAGTTGAGATTGTTATCCCGTCATTAGAGCTCTTCATTCGAATAAGGGTCTTTGCAATACGATTCTTCCAGGTTTCAAAAGGTTGAACTTCAATAGAGAAAGAGGGTATATACAAAGTTCCAGATAGAGGTGTGCCAATCCAACCGCCTCCACCATGGAAGTAATATGATATGAGAAAACGTGTTAATTTCGATTGTCGAATGACGAGACTATCAAATTGATACTGTAAAGGCCTAAAATAGCGAGATCCATTTATTGCATTTTTGAACTTTGATAAGGTATATAGATTTCTTTTGGTATAAAAATGATGAACGTGAGTTATTCCATAAGGATCATTCCTGCGAGTTTCTTGGCCATCAAGCATCCGCATACATGGCACATCATACGGAATGGACAAGGATTCAATCTTATTTATTAATTGAAGATCATTAATATCTGGCTTTTTTTCAAATTTATGGTTATTTACGCCGTAACTTATTAACGCGGGAACTTGCTTAGCTTGTTTAATATTTTGACCAATTACAGTATCAAATTTTGTAATCCAAGCCCGCTCCATATTACGTTTGGTTAACATTGTTTTGCAATGTGAGCATGAGAATTCATCTTTAACTTTTCCAGCCTCTGAATCTATTGCCGCCTCCCAAAAGACAACTTCATTCATGCAGTTTGGGCAAACAAAGACATCGCCCCAGATAACACAATTGATCTTGCCGATAATCGGCTTGCCGTCGGAGTCAAGAACCGGCTTGCCATTGGCATCGACATGCTGGGTTTCATACATCCAGCCGCATTCTTTCTCAACTTCAGCCAGGATGCGTTTAGCTTCCTGCTTGAATTCGGCAATATCGACCGGAGTGTTGTAATTGTAAGCGATAAAAGTCGCGGCCGGGGAAAGGTCATTCAGAATCGCTTTGCGTGTACCTATTTTCGAAAACGGCTTATTCGGATCTTCGGCATTAGGATCGAAAATGTTACCGGTCCTTTCATCGACGCGGTAACCCAATTCGCGGACCGCATTAATATCGCCGCACATCTGCGCCGCGACTCCGGTCATGCCGGTTCCGCAGAACCCGTCGAAGACAATGTCGCCCGGTGAGGTATAATGAAGGATATAGCGCATGATGGCTTTGTGCGGCACTTTGGTATGATAGCTGTGGGCATTGTAAATCGGATCGTTCTTTCCCTCTGACACATCCGCTGCAAAGGGTTCGCGAACATAATGGAAAAGATCATTTTTCTGCGGTTTTTCGCTTTCCCACTGCCTGATGAAATCGCCGATCCACGGGTTCGGGCAGGCGCAATAATAGGGCGGATCGCTTAATGCCAGGATATCTTCGTCTTCACCGATGGGGAATCCTTCGATTTTGCGGAATTCCGGGTCAGATAAAAATTCGCGGAGTTTTTCAGTAAAATATTCCCGTCTTGCCTCGTCATTCGGGAACTCTATCCCAAGGCAAACGACTGGTCTATCATTCGGCATAAGTTCTTCATCAAAGAGGTTTCCGCTTCCCGGCTTACCCGGCACAAATTTCGATTTAAAAAGCTCTCCCGCCATTATTTTGTCTCCTAAAAAACTATATCTTCTTCAAAAGTTACGCCAGCGATGTTAAAAATCTTCTTTACTCTGATTCCACTTATGGGATTCACATCTTCTCTGTCGCCCACATTTTCAATAAATGTTTCCGCTAAGACTTCAAATACCGCCGGATGATCGGTTTCTATCATGGAGTATGCTTCATCTTTTTCTGCATACAAATAGAAAATATCGTTTCTTTTCCCGCTATCCAAGAGCGGCCATTGAACGCGGATAATCTCATTTGAATGAAAAACATTATTAGGCCATGCATATCGTTCCAGAATAATGAGATTGTGTTTGGATATGTAATTGCCAAAGGAACCGTTGAATTCAACTCCTGCCCAACGTTCCGGGAAAAATTCAAAACGCTTCAGAATACTTTTGGCGGAATCCTCATTTTTTGAAGGTAAGACTTCTTCTATTCCTTCGTCAATTTCAACCGGCCCAGCCTTTTCATCCTTCAATGCTCGGTAAATTGCCGTTCCCACTTTATTAGCTAGGTCATCAGGAGCAACAAAATAATCCGGCGTGTGTTTCGCCATTAAGGATTTTTTTAGAGCATTCAATTTATCCTGGTTTTCAAAATCAATTGAAGCAGGAGGTATCTGCCCCTTTTGCTCGTCGATCAGGAAAATATAGCTAGGCAAACCAATACGCCGAGCTTCTTCATATTCAAGATGCGTTAAGGATTTGTCATAACCAGGCGGAATTGTACCATAACGCATCGCAAAGATTCCAACATAAATCTTGCACTTGCGAACTTCCGCCAGGCATTCATCCACTGGACCTTCCGGACGAGCGCCAAACTGCTCCATCCCGTGGACAAAAGTGTCCATTCTGGTCAAAGTTTCGCGTACTTTTTCCCGGTGTTCTTTTAAGTCCAAGTAGGTCGAACCTACAAAAATCGGAATGTGCTGTTCATAATTCTGCATAAATTACAGATTTCTTAATTCATTAAAAAGTCTTCTGCAAAAGCCACATTTACTCTCAACAATACTTGGAGAAATGAGCCCAATCAGCTTAAATGAATGGGCGCCTTTGCTGTATTTTCCCTTTGTCGTGTCGCGTGTGGCCATTTCCAGCTTGCTTTTTGTCTCCTGTTTGGAAACCGTTTCTAAATTGGTGCGTCGCGGCATCAAATTAGAGTTGAAATTTTGGCCGTAATAGTCTTTGACGGCATTTGCATCCGAGAGAATCCAATTTTCCATGCACTCAACCATTAAATGGCAATGCCTGTCTTCGGACCCGGAGGGCTTGGGCCAGTTGTCATTGCGCGAATCTGAAAGCAAAGTCCAAACTTCCCTCGGGTCGCTTATTGGACGTTCGCTATCAACGAGCAAATAGCATTCTTTGCGCTTTTCCCATGACCTGCGAAAACGCTTAAATGCTATTCCCCTGGGGCCACACGCAATTGGATCGATTTTCTTCATATCAATATTTGCTTTTGCAAAAAACGCTTTGAAATTTTGACGGCATTCCGTAGATAAATCTCCTTTGGCGGCTCCTTCAATAAATATTTTCACCATCTGTTACCTCCCATCTCTCCCGAGCGCCAAACCGCCCCCAAACCACCATAATCTTCAATCCAGTCTTTTAATTCATCCGGCGGAATTTGTCTGATCGTTGAGCGTCCATCATGCTTTTCACATATCCGAATCACCTCCGGCATATCACTAAAGGCATCCAACAGCAGAGTGGAATGGGTTGTAACTATCAACTGGGTTTTTTCCGCGGCATGTTTAATTGCGTCGGCAATGCCCGCGATCAGATCGGGATGCATTCCCAACTCCGGTTCATCAATACAGATCAATGGCGGCGGTTCCGGGTTCAGAAGAATTGCCATCAAGCATAAATAACGCAATATTCCATCCGATAAACGGTTTGCGGTTATCGGCTCCAACAAGCCATCTTCCGAAATCATGGTAATTGCCCTGCCGCCTTCTATTCTGACCATTACTTCATCCGCACCGTCGTAAACATCCTTGATGAGCTTTTGCAGTTTTTTTCTGACTTGCATCTTGGTCAAAAGATGATTTAACACAAATGCAAGATTTCCACAATTTTCATCAAGTTGCGAAACTGACAAATCCGCCGGTTGGTACTGCCTTACCATGCAATCAACACCAAAATGCCATTCGCGATAGATACGCACAGCGTCAAGCTGCTTGCCCAAAAAGGTAATTTCAGGATATTCATTAGGATCCTTGACCTGGGCAAAAATGGAAGCGGAAAGATCAATGTCATCTTTTTTTAATTCTCTGGGCTCCGAATCGCTATACGCATTGATTATATGGGAATGCCCGTTGTTTGAATAATACAAATACGGACGGGGATAATTGGGTACCGGTTTAACATTCTCAATCTTTTCCTCCAAAATCTCAAAACGATTTTTTACAACGGAAAAGCGTAAAAGATAATTGATATCAATATCGGTAAATTGCTTTGAGAAATTATTATTGAAATCAACCGAAATAGTTGCATTCGGTTGCTGGGATCCTTTCCAAAGCCAGTCAACAATTCCACCGCCGGAGCGTATCGGTGCCGTTAACGATCTTGGGGTTGAACGCAACAAGGAAATCGCCTCAAGCAAATTCGATTTGCCGCTTCCATTGGGTCCCACAATAATATTGAGATTATTCAAAGGAATCTCGACTATATCCGGACCGTATGAGAGGAAGTTTTCCAACTTTAATTTTTTCAAAAACATAGCAGTATCTCCTTAATTTTAATTATTCCAGCACGATTCTGATTTTGTTTTGATCTTTGCCTTTGACCAGAGAATCGACATATTCCGAAAACCTTTGTTTCAATTCATCCGGTTTGGCCGGACCGTTGAGCTGCAAGACGCTCTCGATATTGGCCAGGGTTATGGTAATTTTCTGCAAGCCGTTCATTATCTCGCGCAGTGCGGGGATAAGACGCTGGTTGACCGGGAAGCAAATCTCACCTTTTTCCATAAACTCTTTAACTGCCGCCTGATCATCCGGCTTGAGAAGATTGAGGTTGGCCAGGGTTATCGGGTCTTCCATATTGGACAGGATCATTTTTACCCAGTTGGATAATAGGGTGTCGAGTTGTTCATCCATGCTTTTCAGCAACTCTGAAGCAGAACCATGAACCCCATCCTGCCGGGGAGAGTAACTGCAGCAGGGGCATTGCGGCGCGGATTCCAGCGTCGTTTCAGAAAGGCCGGTACAGGGCCGCATCGCGCTGAGTTTGTTTTGGAAATCGGCCAGTTTCTGGCGCGGCATAATTTCAATAGCCGTCAATTCCTGAAGTATTTTGCTCCGGGGATCATTCAGCAGACGATCCCGCTTAGTCTCATCATTGACGCTCAGACGGGCATCCTGATGCATTTTCATGTAGATCGCGATATACTTGCGCTTGAGATTGCGGAGTTCCTGAGAAATGCCAGGCATGGTTTTGGCAATAGCGTCGGCGGAGTCCGCTCCGGAAAGTTTTTCGGTAATCAGCCGACGCAGTTCGCGCTCTTTAGCGATCCACGGATGTTCGGCGGGAAGATTTACTTCCGCCAGCGGCAGATAAGCCGCAATTGGTCCATCTTCGCGATAAAATTCCCACAGCTTTTCCAGGACATTCAGCATGGCAAGCGCAGGCGCATGAGCCATGAGTTCGTCATATTCGGTCTTGAAGTTTCTCAACTTTGCGGGGGTATCGAAATTTTGCAGATATTCAAGGAATCCTTTGGCTTTGGTCAGCTCCATGTGACCGGAAGTATAGCCGCATGTCGCCAACAGATCGACTCCAAGAAAATTAATGCCGGTACGCAGGTTGCTCTGTAAACGAACAATTCTGTCCACAGTTTTGATAAGGACGGTTTGAAGTTCCTTCACCGGATCCGGCTTGTTTTGCATGACCAGCGCGGCATATCCTGTCGGCATGTTCAGCAAGGTAAAAATCCCAATCAGTCCGGGCTGGTTCCATTCTTTTGGCTGTTCAATATGTTTGAAATTCATAAGTTCATTCAGACTGCTTGCCGCCAGTTCATCCAGCATTGTCGCGTCGAATTTTTTCCCGACAACGGTCAGCGTGATCTCCCCGGCATAAACCAATGCGGCAAGCACCACAACCAGAAAATCCGGCTCCAGCCTTGCTCCGCCCACATCAAAATACTCAACGCCATGATCCCAAACAATCAGTTCTCCGCGATTAACCACCTGACCGGAACCGCGATTTCGGAAGTTCTGGAGAACTCTTTTCGCATATATCGAATTGGCCGCGGAAATCCGGTCACCATCCAGCAGGCTAAGGGCATCCAGCAATGCGGTTGCCTGCTTTGTGCGGCCGCCGGCAATCATGCGGAGCGCGTCGGAAACGGCTTGGGGACGGCTTTGCGGGTGGATCATGACGTTGAATTTCGGATAATCGGGCGCCTGGTCATTAAAATGCTGCGACATCAAATATCCGGCAACCGCATTAACCATATCTCTGAAGTTGAGCGTTTCATTCCCTGAAATGCCGGATACCTGCCGCAAGGTTACACCTTTCAACCAGTTCGACGTCTCTTTGGTTTGCCCCTGGTAAGTGATCTCGAATG
>JAQUOK010000156.1 GCA_028717165.1 Victivallaceae bacterium
AAACCAGACGGTAAAGTTGCCGTGTTATATTCCACGACTACCCGTATTTTTGCCGACCTGTGGAAAAACAATCCGCTTGAACGCTACAAGCATCTTCATGAATGTGACGCGCTGGCATATTATTTGTTGAAAAAAGGCATTCCGTTCAAAATACTTCTGGAGAATGAACTGTCCCCGCAGGAACTGAAAAAATTCCCGGTAATTTTTTCCGCCGGTTTTGATTACGTAAGTGCGGATAAGGCAAAACTGCTTGAAGAATATGTTAAAAACGGCGGCAAACTGATTACGGACCGGAAATCACAGGTGAATATCGGCCTTAAGGCTGATTTTGACGCGGAATCCTGGTACCGGGCGGTTACGGACGGTAATCAGCGGGCTTCGGATATGGAGTTTCAGGCCGGACTGCTGGATACTGTTTTAAGGAAATATCTCGAAAACATCCCCGCGCCCTGCAGCACCTCATGCCGTCATATTAACCTGAATTATCTGACTGACGGCAAAGACTTGTATCTTTTTGCCGTTAATAACGATCTTGATGCGCCGGTTTCGACAGAGTTGTATTTTAACAGGAAATATGATATTTCGGATGTCCTTGCCAAAAAAGAAGTTAAAAACATTGACCGGATGCTGGTATCTATAGAACCGGCTGAATTGAAAGTAATTAAACTTAGTTATGGTAATTTTTAACAAAGTGAAAACAAGTTATGAAAAAAATAGGCAATAAAATAGATAATCCTGAAAAAAAGCAAAATTTTTTCGGGAAAAACAACTTCGACAAACTAAATAATTACAAAGCCTGTTCATTTTATCTCATGATAATCTTTTTGCAGGGGATTTCGCTGTTCGCCGAAGAAACAATCGAATTCCGGGATTATTACTGTCGGCAGGCCGCCGCCCCGGTTCTTGACGGCAGACTGGATGACCCTTGCTGGCGGAATGCTGATAAAATTACCGGTTTCAGACTGATTTTCGGGAAAGGGCCGGCCCGGGAGCAAACCGTCGGCACGATAGTTTATGATGCTGAAAATATTTATCTGGGAATAAGCTGCAAAGAATCGAATGTAAAAAAACTGCTTGCCACGCAGACCGTACACGACAGCCCAGTGTGGAAAGATGACTGCCTGGAAATATTCTTCGATACGAATTGTGACCGCGCAACCTATTACCACTTTGTCGTCAATTCGCTCGGCACGAAGTTTGAAGAAAAAGGCCAGGATAAAAGCTGGAACGCGGAATGGAATGTCAAGACCGCCATCGGCGACGGGCAGTGGTCGGCGGAAGTCGCGATACCGTTTTCAGCCATCGGAGCCAGACCTGGCCCTGATACGGTCTGGGGCTTCAATCTGGGAAGGGCGCAGCGTATCCTGCCGGAATTCAGCGGCTGGGCGAATACCGGAGCGTCATTCCATACTCCGAAAAAGTTCGGACTGCTTGTTTTCATTGATTACCTCTCCTACATAAATAAGCATGTGCTTCCTGAATATGAGCAGTTGAGGAGTGAAACCGCCAAACTCGTCGAATCCGTTCCCGAAAAACGTTATAAAAAGAAATTCACGGAGCTGGAAGCGCCGGTTGAAATTATAAAAAAGGAGCTGCTCCTGAAAAAAAACTTGACTTCCGGTGAAGCATCAGCTATTCATAGTAAAATAGCCGCCGCCGCGGCCGGATATAAATCCTTAAAAAATGAGCTTAAGTTATTCTTGCTCATGCGCCGCTGAAATTTAATCGTTAATCAAAAGGAGTATATTATCATGAAAAGAGTAAAATTCTTAAGCGCTGTCATGGTTTTTTCGCTGTCGGTATTAACTATTTCGGACGTTTGGGCCGAAAACGCCGCTTTAATCCTGCATTTTGATAAAAGTAGCGGGAGTCTCGCCCCGGATTCATCCGGCAACTTTAACCAGGGAATACTTGAAAACATGAACGATTCATGCTGGGTGAAAGGAAAAACAGGCAACGCCTTGAAGTTTAACGGCAAAGACGCCTATGTCCGCTGTGAGGCAAGTAAGAGCCTGAACATTACCGGCCCCATGCGGATAGAAGCCTGGATCAAACCGGCGGAGCTGTCAAAAGACAGCGCAATTTTGGCGAAGTGGGACAATGTCGCCAACAAGTACAGTTATCTTTTTCGAATAGACAGGCGTTCCAGAAAACTGGAGTTCAATATCAGCAATACCAAAATCTGCGTTCACGGTTCAACGCCGCTGCTGACGGACAAATGGCATCACGTCACGGCGGTTTACTATCCCGGAAAATACATGAGGATTTACCTGAATTTTAAACTGGACGGGGAAAAAACATCCAGCGTTCCCAAAATGATCAGCAGCAATCCGAATCTGGATACTTTTGTCGGGGCATATAAAAGCGGAGAAAACCAGAACAATCAGTTCAACGGTATTATCGACGAACTGTACGTTACCGGCTCCTTTGCGGAAGACCAGCCGGTCAACATTGACAGGCAGCTTGCCTATTTAAAAGAGGAGATCATGCCGCAGTGCGACGAAATCAAAGGCAGGATAGACAAACTGATAAGCGATCAGCCGAATGTAAAAAAAGCCGTTCGGGAAAGAATTGAGGATATTGGCGGACGGATCACGGCAGTCAAAAAATCCCTGGCGGACAATAAAAAACCGGATTCAGGACAAATCGCCTCATTCTGTGATCAGGTGTCCAACGCGGTTGCGAAATACAAAAAACTGGAAACCGAGCTTAAATTTTCCTCTTTGTTCAAAACCTCTAAATAACTGAAATAACCCATAAGACAATTTAAAAAATGGATACCTTCTCCAAAGAAACGATGCTGAAATGCATCCGTTTTGAAAGTCCGGGATTTATTCCGATGCGTTTCATGATAAATCACTCGTGCTGGAATCATTATGACCAGGAAGCGTTAAAAGACTTAATGGAAAGCCACAAGCTGCTTTTTCCGAATTACGTAAGGCCGTCCGGTAAAATCGCACCCGAATATATGGCCAACGCCCGTGCGGATTCCCCCTATACCGATCCCTGGGGGTGCGTCTGGGAAACTTCCGAGGACGGAATTACCGGCTGCGTCAGCTCCCATCCTCTGGAATCATACGACAATTTTGCCGGCTACCAGATGCCGGATCCTGATAAAACGGATGGCACTTACCTTGTTGATTGGGAAAAAATGAGGCAAAATGTCGCGGCACAGAAAGCAAAAGGCTTATTGTGCGTGTTGGGGCTGCCGCACGGGCATACGTTTTTACGGCTCACGGATATTCGCGGCTATGAGGATCTCCTTTTCGATATGGTGGACGACAACCAAAATATGTGCGAACTTATAAATATGGTCACTGATTTCAACTGCGAATATATAATGAAATGCCTGGAACTTTCCCCTGACGTTTGCAGTTATCCTGAAGACCTCGGCATGCAGACCGGCCCGATGTTGTCTCCCGCTTTTTTCAGGAAATATATAAAACCTGCATATCAACGGATCATGAAGCCAGCGATTGACCGGGGCTGCCTGATCCGAATGCATTCGGACGGCGATATAAGGACGCTTGCTGAGGACCTTATCGAAGCAGGAGTAAATGTTCTGAACTTGCAGGATATGGTTAACGGCATCGACTGGATTGCCGAAAAATGCGCGGGCAAAGTCTGTCTCGACCTGGACATTGACCGGCAGAATATCACCCGTTTCGGAACTCCTGCCCAAATCAATTCGCTGATCCGCGAAGAGGTGGAGAAATTGTCTTCGCCGCACGGGGGGTTGATGATGATGTACGGCTTGTATCCGGGCATTCCCTTGGAAAACGCAGAAGCCGTTATGGACGCTATGGAAGAATACATGGGATTTAATTCCTGAGAACGACATATGACCAAGAAAGTAAGACATAACAAATACATACGACAGGAATCAAAGGGGGTTTGAATATGGGCAAAAAAAACATGCGGGTCACAAATCGGAGAATCTTATTACTTGACGATTATATAATCGAGGAAATGGCGGGAATTAAAAGAGTTGTTCATCAACCTGACAAAGACAACAATAACCCTGTGCTCTACCCGGATAAGCCATGGGAAGGTTCATGTGTCGCACTTTGCTCGGTGATATATGACACAGAAGAAAGAGTTTTTAAGATGTGGTATCAAACTTACAATCCTTCATTTACTCTGCCGTACAACGCCATGGTCTGTTATGCCGTTTCCAGTGACGGTATCGCATGGGAAAAACCTGCACTGAACTTTTATGAATATCCCGGAGTGAAAAAGAATAACATCGTGCTGATGCACAGAGGTGGAATTCTCGACTGTCACTGTGTTATCAAAGATACGAGTGAACCGGATTCTGACAAACGATATAAAATGACTTACTATGAAGGATATACGAACGATATACCCAAAAGCGGCATCTATGGGGCCTGTTCTCCTGACGGTATTTACTGGCAAAGCTCTCCCCATTCCCTTGTCAATGCGGGAGACCGGAATTTTCTTGCGAAAGATGTCCTGAGAAATAAGTATGTACTATTGACACGCCCGGGGCCACTGGGAAAAACCTCATACCGGACGATCGCAAAATATGAAAGTGATGATTTTGTGAACTGGTCGGGAGGGGAAAAAATTCTCTCTCCTGATAAACATGACCCGCCCGAAACCCAATACTACGGCATGGTTAGTTTCAGCTATCAAAACTATTACCTTGGATTTCTTGAACTTTTCCATATCACCTCACGGAAAATAGATACCGAATTGGTATTCAGCCGTGACGGGCAGCGTTGGAAGAGAACGGCAAAACGCGATTCTTTCCTCCCTTGTGGAGCCTGGGGAGAATTTGACTATGCATGGGCGTTTCCCGCCAACAGTATGCCTGTAAGATGTGAAGAAGAATTACACTTTTGGTATGAAGGACGAAAGAGTCTGCACTGGAAAGAAACACCGTTTTATCCGTGCGGGGCAATAGGGAGAGCAATTCTGCGTGTGGACGGATTCTGTTCTTTAAAAGCTGAAAAAGAAGGCTTTTTTATTACAAAACCCGTGATAATTGATGGCGACTTCCTTGTATCAAACGTATCTTCTGAGAACGGTTACCTTGATGTTGCCGTTACAACACCTGAAGGAAAAGACATCGAGGGATTTTCCAGAAATGACTTCGACCGGATATCCGAGGATTCCACCTACAGAAAATTAACCTGGCAAAGGAGTTCCGATGTAAAACTCCTGGCCGAACGTCCCGTCCGAATTAAATTTTTCATAAAAAATGCGGAAATTTACTCTTTATGGGCAGGCACCGGCCTGTTCTGACCAAGATCGGGAGTATAATTGAAACTCCGGTGATCGCAGTCAAATCACGGTGTAAGCCTTTAGCATAAAAGTATAAGTAATAGATACAAATATTTATGCAGATAAAATGATAGTATTATACTATCCGAATCTGTTAATTTTTTACCCAAGAACTTGGTTATGGTTAATTTAAGTGACAAGGATCGGAGTTTATTACGGGACCTGGCCGGCCAGGTGGCAAAAATCGCCGCAAACCCGAAACACGTGGAAAATGCAGCACGTTGGACCGAACATAACGATTTACGCGATGCCCGGCCGATGATCCTGGTTTTCCCGGAAGGCTCATGGCGAGAGCTGCTGCCGGAATCACTTTTGCAGTGTGAAAGCCAGTTTGCCCGCGATATAGAACTTGAGTTTCGCAAACAAATTTACTATGCCGAACACCTGCCGGATGACAACCCGATCACAAATATTTACAAAACACCGATATGCAGCAATTCAAGCGCTTATGGACTTGAGTCTAAACGAACGCACAGTGAACAGGCTACCGGCGCGGATCACTTTGAGCCGGTTATCAAGGACATGAGAGATATTGAAAAGATTCATTGTCCGGAAGTAACGGTAGACTGGGAAAAATCCCGGCAGATTTTTGAATATTTCACCGATTTATTTGGTGACATACTTGAAGTATGCCAATACGGCGCTTGCCCTTCAGCAATGGCGGTCATTGACCAATATTCGAAGCTCCGCGGCTTTGACAATCTGTTTTACGACACGATCGACCAGCCGGAAATGATACACGAATTTTGCCGGCGAACGGTGGATTACCAAATTCACATTGTCCGCGAACTGGAACGCCAGGGAGCGCTGACCCTTTGCCTTGATAACAGTATTGCGGGCTCGGGAGGCACTTGCTACACCAATGATCTGCCTTATGCGGGATTCGATGGAGAACATGTGCGTTCATTAGATTTCTGGGGCTTTGCGACCGCGCAGATATTTTCCGAGGTTTCGCCGGAAACACACGAAGAATTCGCATTACAGCATGAAAAACGTTTTCTCGGTCTTTTCGGACTCAATTGTTACGGTTGTTGTGAGCCATTGCATAATAAACTTGAGCTTGTAATAAAGCATATCCCGCGTCTGCGTCGCATTTCCATTTCCCCCTGGGCAGATATCGAAAAATCCGCCGCCATCCTGCAGGATAAATATATTTATTCGTGGAAACCAAATCCGGCAATTCTGGCGGGAAATTCATTAAACTCAAAACTTATCCATGAGGAATTACTAAGCTTCTGCGACAAGACCAGAGGCTGTGTCACCGAAATCATAATGAAAGATACCCATACTGTCAGAAACGAACCGGAACGGCTATGGGAATGGGTGAAAATAGCCAAAGAAGTCGTCGAAAAATATTAATAATGCCGTAATTGCTGTTAAATAGGAGCCGAAAAAACGGAAAAAACTATGATTGAAGAGCCTGTATCCGGCGATTTAAAATTTCTGCATGAATTTATCGAAAGCACGATAAAAGAACTGCTGGACGTTCCGCAATATAATTTGCCGAAACCGTGGATGAAAACCGCCATCGGCGGTTCTTACAAATCCGCCTGTTTCCTGTGGGACAACTTTCATATGTGCATCCGCCTGGCACAGGCGGGACACCCGGAACATTTTAAATATTTAGCGGAAAATTTCATCGCTTTCGGCGACCGGGATTCCGGTTTTGTCCCGGCGGTCATATTTCCGGCTGCAAACCGGGCGCCGTCAGCCCCGGACGTAATGCCTTTCCTGGCTCAGGCA
>JAQUOK010000157.1 GCA_028717165.1 Victivallaceae bacterium
TGTTCATATAGGCAATGAGTTTTTGCGGATCACCGATATAATTCGATATGTTCATAGCGGTATCGTACATGTCCTTGCAGGTGGAATAAGTGTCCTGGGCGACCTTGAGCGTGTCGATGCCGGTTTTCAGGATTTGTCCGGTCTTGCCCAATTGTTCGATCTGGTAATCGATATCCATCTGCTGATACAGTTCATCCTGTATCGCCTTGACGGTGTCATGGATATAGGTCACGCTGTCATGCACGGAATAAGTAGCCCACGCCGACGGCGAAAAGGGTTATCCAAAGCAATAGAAAAAGTTTATATTTTCGCATAGCCGCCTCCTTATTCCGTTACCGAGAGTGAAACCGAGGACGGAACATATTTCACGCCGTTATCCGGATACTGGACCGGAAGTTCGTAAACCCGGCTCCGGACAGGTTCGCCATCCTCGGCCTGATGAAGCTTCTGGTAGAGCCAGTAAAGTTCCTTCGCGGAATTGGATCGGCCGAGGTCATAACCCGCTTTGTACTCTTTGGCTTTTTCTTCTTTGAAGCCGTTTTCAATAAACTGCCCGAGCAGGAACGCCCCTGCCGCGGCCGCGCCGGTGGCGGCGAGCCGTGTTCCCTCATCCTCGTCTTCTGCCGCATAGGAACCGGCCAGCGCTCCGCCCAGCCCCAATGCCGGGGCAAGGATACTGGAGGCGCTCGTCTGCGCGATCTGGGTGGAGGAACAGCCGCATAACAAGATTCCGGTTGTTACCGCAAACATAATTAATGATTTCATAGATATTTCATCCTTTTCTGGTTAATTGAGAATTGTATCGAGTGCGACATCCGGACTGACGCGCAAATCGCGGGTATCAGCCGGAACTTCCTGAACTTCTGAACTCGGCAGCGAATACGAAGTTCCGGTTCCGCTGCTCGAAGTGCGCTGCTGGTATGCCAGATTGTTAATGGTCGAACGCAGATTTTCATATTGGGTATCACTTTCGAATTTCAGCTTATCAAGTTTGTCCGCAATGCTTTCATCAAGATTGTTGATCAGATCGGTGTGGGCAATATCCATCGCTTCCAGAAGCGCTTTAAGTTCATCGTCGCCGATTTCTCGCTCACTCCGGAGAGTTTCGACAAACGCCAGCACCTGATTTTTAAGTTCATCGAGCTGCGCCTGGACCTCGGAAGTTTGATTGGCGGCGTCAGCTTTCGCCTCTTCCAGCAGGGCGAGATATTTTTCCTCGGTGGCCAGCAGATCATCCGTGAGCTGTTTGATTTGCAACTCGGTAGAAGAACGGAGCGCCGCGAGTTCCGTTTTTAATAGCGCGATTTCCTTTTCATGTTCGGCAAATTCCGATTCATCATGCCGGATCGTGATGGCGAATTCAATGTCGGTCAGTTCATTCCGAAGTTTCAGAAGCTCTTCCAGCAGCCGGATACGGGTTGTTTCTTTTGCGGACGTATCCAGCCCAGCATCCGCCATATCCTGAATCTCCAGGTCAAGATCGGCAATTTCTTTTTCCTTCGCCTGGATTTGCGCTTCAAAATCACTTTTCAAGCTTTCCAACTTTTCATCGGAATAGACCGCATACCTGATCCGGTTTTCAAGATTCGTCAGCCGTTCGGTTACGGATTTATCGAGTTCCGTGATCTGGAGCTGCAAACTGTCGATAGCTTCCTGCGTCGCAGTCTGGTGAGCGGCAAGTTCCTCTTTGACGGAATTTATTTCGAGATAGATATTCCTGATCTCGTCGTCAAGCTGGTCAACCGCGGAATCGATCTGGTTCTGGATTGCGGCGACGTCTTCCTGATGCTGGGTTTCCAGAGCGGTGATCTGCTCCTCGACGGCGGCAATCCGCGCGTTGACAGCTTCGCATTCCTCCTGGTATTTCGCGTCAAGGTCGGCAATATCCTCTTCAATCGCTTCCGTGTCTTTTTCATGCGTAACTTTCAAAATTTCCATCCGGGCATAATAATCCGCCTGCTTTTCCCGAAGCTCAGAAATCTGGTCGTAAAGATCACGGTCCGTTTCGGAAAGCGCGGCAATTTTACTTTCAAGTTCGCCGTCGAGATCGGCCAATCGGGTTTTCAGCTCGGCAACCGCATCCTGGTATTTATTGTCAAGCGCCAGCATATCTTGGCGGATATCGGCGGTTTCAACTTCGATCTTTTCCTCCAAAGCCGCCCGCACCGTGCTCAATTCCTCCTGAAGATCAGCGACATCTCGCGAGTGGGTTTCCTGAAGGTTAGTCAACGTGTTCTGCTGCGTCAACTGCTGAAGCCGGAGATCATCTATATCTTCTTTTAATTCCGCGTCGCTGCTGGAGTAATCGCGCGCAATCTGCATCAGGTCGGAACTGATTGAATCGAGTTCGTCATTAATTTGCGAAACCTTATCCGCATAGGTCGAATTCAAATTGGAAATCTGCTGACTCAACTCATTCACGTCCGCATCATGTTCGGATTGGAGCTGTTCATACTTTGCCGTGTATTCGGCCCGAAGCGTCGCAACATCATTATTGTGTTCGGTTTCCAGAAGCGTCAAGGCGTTTTTCTGCGCCGTCTGCTGCTGGTTAAGCAAGTCGATTTTTCCCTGAAGTTCCTGATCGCCGGCGGCGGAATCTCTCGCCAACTGCGTTAATTCGGAATTTACTTCGTTCAATTCAGTATTGATTGCGGAAACTTTGTCCGCATACGTCGAGTTCAGATTGGCAATCTGCTGACTCAACAAATTCACGTCCGCGGTATGATCGCTTTCCAGTTGCGCGTATTTCGCACTGGCTTCGCTTCGCAACGCGGCGACATCCTGATTATGCTGAGTTTCCAGCACCGCCAGGGAATTCTGCTGCTCGAGTTGTTTCAGCTTCAGTTGGTCGATCTCGTTTTTCAGACTAAGGTCACCGGCACTGTAATCCGCTTCCAACTGCGCCAGTCGCGTATTGGTTTGGTTCATACTGACCGTCAACGAATCCACAGACGTCTGATAACGGGAATCCAAATCGGAAATGCTCTGTTCCAAAAGTTTCACGTCCGCATCATGCTGGGCTTCGAGAGCCGCTTCCTTAGTGGAAATCAAAGTCGTAAGTTCAGCGATGTCCCGATCATGCTGAGTTTCCAGAACAGTCAACTGATTCTGAAACGAAGACTGAGTGGAAGTCAGGTCATTGACCTTATCCTGCAATATACTGTCCGCGTCATTGGAATCCCGGACGGCCTGAGCAAGCTGCGTATTGGTCTGATTTAAACTGGCAGTCAACGAATCCACTAATAGCTGATAGCGGGAATCCAGCTCAGAAATACTCTGTTCGAGCAGTTTCACGTCTGCATTGTGCTGGGACAGAAGCTGGTCATCCGCCGTTTCGATTTTAGTTTTGAGTTCCGCAATATCGCGGCCGTGTTCGGTAGTCAGCGCGGCAAGTTCACCTTGAAGCGAGGTCTGCCCGGTAGTCAGCTTATCAACCTTAGACTGCAAAACACTGTCCGCAGACGTATAGTCACTAATTGCCGCCGCCAGCGCGTTATTAGTCTTAATGACCTCCGTATTGAGTTTGGCTGTCTCAACTTCATATTTCGTATCGACGTTGTCAATTGAATCTTCAAGCCGTTTCACGTCCGCCGCGTGTTCCGTGCGGATCAGTTCGGTCTTGGCGTCAATCCGGCTTTGAAGCGCGGCAAGCTCGCTGTTATGTTCCTGCTCGGCAAGATTCAACTGCTGTTGAAGAGAAGCCTGCTGGTTTTCCAAAGAGGTAATCAGCGTTTTTAACTCCTGGTCAGCGGCAAGGAATTTGGCGTCCATCGCCTTCAGATCGCTGCTAATTGCCGCCACATCGCTTTTGATGTTCGCTATTTCCGTTGCATACTTGGAATCGAGATTGCCGATCCTGAGATTCAGCATTTCAATATCTTTTTCATAGGCAATCCTGAGAACTTCAAGCTGGGCCAGATATTCCGCCTGCTGCCGTTCCAGGCGGGCGATATTGTACTGCAGTTCCGCAACCAGGGAATTGATCTCGGTTTTGAAATCCTGAATTTGCTTGAGCAGCGCCGCCTGATCGGTATCGTGTTTTGTAATCACGTCGTTGAGTTGCGTCTGGAGCACACTGATCTGAGACTGGAGTTCGGCCATTCGAGTATTGACCGTACCTTCCAGTTCCGCTTTCAGTTCGTTAATTTCCGTTGTCAGTTCCGTCTGAACGGCAGCAACGTCATCTCCCGGACAGTCCCAGCAAATAATCAGCGCACTGCTGATTTCGGCGATATTTTCACTTTCACTTCCCCCGCCCAAAGCAAGCGTATAGGTACCGGCCTCAATCGTAAAATTGTAATTCAGGACGGCTTGTTCCATTTTGGAATTGTTACTGTATTGATTGTTATAATTCGCCTGTGCTGTCGCCAGAACATCACCAGATGGATTGGTAAAGGTCAACGTAACGACAATATTTTCACCGCGTTTGAAGCCAATGGCCCAAACCGTGGCCTGATGTCCGACACATGATTCCGGACAAGTGAACGCCGCCGTTTTGCCGGTAACGTCTGTTTGATAGATGATCTTCGAGGCAAAACAGTTTATCCCGGTTATCATTAGTAAAACCGGTATAAAAAGAAATAATTTTAGTTGCATATCTTTGATGTACCTTAATGTGATCGTTGTTTGAAAAGTTCGTGAAACTCGATTTTTGCCTCCACAAGCAGCGGCGACGCCCGTTCGCCCGCTATGCGCCCGATTCGGTCCAGCAGCCGGAAAAGCTTATTGTCTTCGCTCAAGAGTTCAGTTGCCTGTAAGAGCTGCCCGGCAAAGCCTTTTTCCGGATATTTTGCGGTAATTTCCTTCAGCAGCCGCGCCAGGCGGCTGTGGAGATCGCCGCTGGTAGCCGCCGCTGCCAGGATGACCGGACTCGCGTAGTTGCGGCCGACGCCGACGATTGGCCAGGCCGCGCGTTGCGCGTAAAGCAGGAAACTGGAAAATCTTTTTCCGGGCGGCAGATGTTCCGGCGCCGGAAACTCCATGATATTCCGTTTCGCTTCCTCAGAAAGCGCGATATAATTGCCGATCAAGTCGAGTTCGGCCATATCCGTGTTCTTCAGGAACAGAAACATCTTGCTTTGCGTCATGATTATCTGGCCGACGCCGGACTGCGCCATCTGGGCGATGGACTGCGTGATCGTCACCGCGCAGCAGGAGAATTTCCGGAACTGGGCGTAACTCTGCTTCATGATCTCGGCCGCCCCCGGAATCATCAGAAAGCGGGAAGCTTCCTCAAAAAGGTAAAGCTTTTTCGCCGAACGCGGCATATTCACGATCTGATTCTTAACCAAATTATTGATCGCGATACCGACTAAGTTTTTCAGCGCGTTACCGGATTGGGCCATCTTACCGAGTTCGATGTGTATCCACCGTTTCGTCAGGTCGATAGTCGTTTCGCCATCAAAGAGGCATCCCTTGCCGCTTTCAATCGAATACACCGCCAAACGGGCCGCGATCCGGTTGGTTTCCGATTTTTCCAGATTGGATAGTTGAGTCTCGCGAATCGCTTCGACGAGCTGACTGTGGTAGGGCATATCGCTTTTGTCCATAAAAGCGTAAGCGATGTTGCGCAGGATTTCCGGGTCGTCAATAATGCAGTCATTGATTTCCTGAACCGTCCATGAATTATAGCGTTCCATCACTTCGCGCTCAAAACCTTCGAGTTCATCCTCATTTTTGCCGAGAATATCCTGGAGTTCGAAATAGGCGTCCTGCGCGGTATTCTGGTCCAGCGGCAGCCGGGGAATTATCGCGTCGATGGTCAAACTCATCCGGGCGGCGCGCTCCAGTTCGTTCCGGTGTTTATTCCGCCATTCGCAGTAAGCGTCGGTATAAACCGCCATAACATACGGGGTAATTATGGCCGCCCGGTCCTGGATCTTTTCCAGGTCGGAACTCTCCCCGCACATCGCGACCAGAAAAGTGGTGGCGAACTCGATCTGCGCCGGCGTAAGCGGCAAGCTGCCCGTATCAAAATAATTGAGGGTAAGGTTGGCGCCGGGATCGATCACAATATATTGCGCCTCATCTCCGTAGATCCGCGTCAGGTTGAAATAACTTCCGCCCTCCTCGATGATCACTACTTTGGCGAATTCATAGAAACCCTGCGACAGGATCGAAACGAAATTCACCGATTTGCCGGAACCGGTCTGGCCGAGGCATAAGGTATGCTGCGGCGTCGAACCGTCGAAAAACGAAAACGTCATCAGATTGCCGTGATCGCCTTCAAATAAAATGTTACCGGCTTTGCCCTTGCCGACAAACGAGCTCGAAAAAGGCAGAATTGCCGCCAGCGGCCGGTGCATACAGTCCAGTACTGCGTCGCGCCGGGGATAAAAAAGATAACCCGGCAAAGTTTTCATGAAATTGTGAAGACTTTGCAGCCCCAGGTCATAGGAATCGAGGCTGGTGAACATCGAGGTCGCCGCCTGTTTCAATATTGTCGAATCGCTCTGGAGATCGGCAAGGTCGCGGTTCCAGGTATGGATGATATACTCGATCTTCAGCGGAAAGTCCTCGCCTTTGCCAAGACGGTAAATGTGCGCGGTCAGTTCATCCAGCCCGGCGCTGGCCGCAACTTCGCTTTCCTCCTCCAGCAAATCGGCGCGGACGCGCTTCCAGTGTTTCTGTTTTTCTTCGATGGTTTTTTCGACATCCTGAGCCTCGATATTGACAACTATTGTCAGGTTTCGGATATTGTTGTCGAGGAGCTTGGAGCCATAAAATGGAAACAGGTCTGTTTTCGGGAAATCGTGCAGTGTGAAAATATTATGGTAATAGCCGTCGGATTTGAAACTGGCGTGGCCGGGCTCTTCCGAGCTGATCCCGGAATATTCGCAAGCATATATATCCGCAAGACGGCACTCGAACATCGCTTCATAGTCGATGTCGAGATCAAGCGCCGATTTGTTGACGGCCCGGTAGAATTCGCGGAAAAGAGTGATGTTCCCCAAGGGCTTGACCGGCAATGTCAGAAAAGCCCCTAAATCG
>JAQUOK010000158.1 GCA_028717165.1 Victivallaceae bacterium
GTAAATGGATTACCAGCGGCAGTCCGACGGTATTGCATTATTCCTGAGCATTGATTCGTATGGCGGCATCAGCGCGTAATCCCGGACTTCGCCGATCGGCGCCAGGCAGAAGTCATCAGTCAGGAACCGAGCGTCATCGGTGACTATTTTCATCGTCGTCTCAATATAAAACTGCAACTGCATCGAATACACGCATAACGGCCGCATCGCTTTCTCCGCGGCTGCGCCGGTCGGATCGCCGACCACGCCCGCCGGGGTCTTTTTCCACTCCATCCCCTGCGGATAGAACTGATGCCAAACCGAAATTCCCGGCGTCAACGCTCCCGCCTTGGTACAGGGACTGTACTGCAATGATCCCGCCGGTTCGGTTTTTACGGCATATTCCATCTTGAAAGTATCGCCTGGCCCGGTCGCCATCTGATACGACAGTTCCGCCTCGTCGGCATGAATGAACGGCGTTTTGAATTTACAGTTCTTGTGCCGAGGGTCGAAACCTTTCATCTGCCAAGTGTACCATTCCGTCTCCATGATCAAGGCCGGACAACCGGTCGTTTTGCCGAATTTATGAATGGCGTGCTGGTTCACATACTCCTGTCCATGGTTCTGTAAGTTTATTATACTCCTGAAACCCATATTGTAAAGCCCGATCATATTCCAGAATAAAGTGTTGATGTGGGTTTTCTCCGGGATGATCGTGGTTCCGGGCATATAACAGTGGTGGGAGGGATGGGAGCCGGCGCCGGTTGGAAAGGCCAACATTATGCCGGTTTTTTCCCGCATGGCATAGGCAATAGCCAGGCATTGATGCGCATCCTGGTAAAGATTGCTGACCGCCCCGTGCAGTTCCATCGAACCGGTGACGAAGATCACGCTCCGGGTTTTGAGGATTTCCGGGTAAACATCGCCGAACGGCGCGTGGCAGAAGAAATATTTCGGGTCATGCAGACGGTTCGGCTGCGGATAACCGTAATATTCATTTACGGCCTTGATAGCGTCATCCGAAAACTCGTCATAGCCGTGATTCAGAATGTATTCATACGGGCTGATGCAGTTTTCTTTTTTAAATTCCGTTTCCGCTTTCGCCAGAAGTTCTCTTACCAGGATTTCGCCTCGGTCATACCATTTGCTCATTATTCGATCTCCAGTTTGTTTTATGCGATATTCGCGATTATTTCCTTTAAATGATTGATACTTATTTCGGCAGCTCGGTCCGAGGTCGGCAGCGGCAGCATTTCCATTGAAATATAACCATTGTAACCGGCCTGGAACAAAAGGCTGACAATATCCGGAAAGCCGATATGACCGGTACCGGGCGCGTGCCGGTTGCTGTCGGCAAAGTGGACATGACCGGTATATGGTACGGCTTTGAGAATACTGCCGAAAAACGATTGTTCTTCAATGTTCATATGGAAAGTGTCTATCAGCAGTTCCAGATTTTCGCAGCCCAGCTCTTTTATCAGCGCAATACCTTCGGCGACATTGTTTACGAGTGAACTTTCATATCGGTTCAATGGCTCCAGAAAGAGCTTTACCTTTTTTGTTTGAGCGTATCTTGCACATTCACGCAGGGCTTTTTTCAGTAGCGTCATTTTAGCGCGATTAAGCTCCGCGTCCGGACTGCCCCGGCCGCGGATCAGGCCGATAATCACATTACTAGCGAGTTTTACCGCCAAATCAATGTGTGATTTTATTTTTCCGACTGCCGCGTCCCGGATTTCGCTTGAGTTTTCGGTAAAACTCAATCCTTCCTCGACAAAAGCCTGCCCGGTACCGATTGCCGGAACCCCAAGGCCGTACTTATCCAGGAGTTCTTTTATTTTTGAAACGTCGAGCAGTTCCGGCTCTCTTACCGCCAGTTCGACTCCATCATAGCCGAGGGCTGCGGCCTGCCGCATACCCGCTTCGAGGCTCTCGTCATAGCGCAGGGCGGAAAACTTTGTCGGCTGCGTGGATATGACTATTCCAAGTTTCATATACAAATCCTGCAATCGGCTCCTTTTAATATTGCCATAGCTGTTTCTCTTGCCGTATTCATTATTTTTTCAGGCGGCCATTCCCAGTATTCCGGCCTGAATATTTCTACTGAAACGAGGCCCTGATATTTCATGCGGCATAAAATTGATAAAATTTTGTTCAAGGGAATAACGCCTTTGCCGGGAAGAAGCCGGTTGTAATCCTTCAATTCGTTTAATGGCAGATTTTCGCAGTCATTAATATGGACTATAAACAATTTTTCCATATCCAGATTATCGAGAGCAGCCCATTCTGAACCGGCAATGTAGAAATGAAAAACGTCAAGTACCATTCCGACATTTTCCTTTGCCGTTTCTCTGACGATTTTTGAAGCATTCTTGAGATTGTTGACCGAACAATTTTTAAAACCCAGAAATTCAAAACCGATGCAGACATTATACTCCAGGGCTATATCCGAATACTCTTTTAAAATCGCCACCGTCTGCTGATGTATTTCTTCTTCTGAAATCATATAATCCTCAGGCAAAAAAGATGGGATGACTACTGCATATTTACAGTTTATCTTACTGGTGACGGCGCAGAATTCCCGGAAGCCTTTTTTAAGAGCGTTTTTTTCTTTTTCATTCCTGAACAATGTACCTCCTTCATAAGTATTTATCGAAGCCGGTGTTATTTCATTGTCCTTGAACAGCTCCCGAAGCTTTTCAAAAGAATTTCCGGATAAAAAGTCCTGAAGTTTTGCAGAGGATATTTCCAGATATCTGAAACCGGCTTTATTTGCCGATTCAATATCTGTGATCAGATCATATTTCAGGGTAGTTGCTCCGTTTATTCCTAATTTCATTTCCGTTCCAGTCTAAAATTTTTCTAAGCGCTGCCCCGTCAGTTCACAATTATTCCGTGAGCTGACAGGTTCTTATAAATATTTCCTGACACAAGATAAAATTGTCCCTTAGCGGACAGTCGGTTTAACCGCGACTTTCATAGTGTCCGCTTCCATTGATTTCAATATGGCCTCTTCGGCCTTATCCAAATCAAAAGTATGGGTGACTATTTTATTGAAATCAAAATATCTGGAATAAGATTTCATTAAATTCAGAACCGGCGGATAGCCCACATAGGCAAGGTTGGTCATGCCGATCAGTCTGATATTTTTTGAGCACAAATGGCGATGCGGATTGATGGGGACTTCTCCGGTATCGACAAAACTCCCGACCTCAAGAAAAGTCCCTCCTTTTCTCAACATCTCTATTCCGTCGATCAAGGATCTCGGCAGCCCGGTACACTCCGCAACGACATCAGCTCCTCTGCCGTGCGTTATATTTTTTATGTATTCGATAATTTCCGGATTCGAATGCTTTCCCGCATTAAAAACCTGGTCGGCGCCAAAATCCTTAGACATTTCAAGGCGGAAATCGGATTTATCCGTAACGATAATATTGCCTGCGCCGAGCATTCTTGACTTTATAACATGACATAACCCGATCGGACCGGCCCCCAATATTACCACCGTATCGCCTCCCATAAATCCTTCATTGGGAAGCGATGAATGTCCCTTTGCCACATCCAGACCGTAAGTAACGCACATGGGTTCCGACAATATGGCCATTTCATCAGATATGCTTTCATCTATTTTGAAGACATGGCTGCCGGGAAACACATACATATATTCACTCCAGCCGCCGGTCAGGCCCGGATATTCAGAGGTTTCAAGATGCCCGTAGCTTCTGATATTTGAACACCAGGTATATCCGAAACTGTTCCTGCAATAATAACAATGCCCGCAAAGGATGTCCGGACTGACAATTACCCTGTCTCCCGCCTCCAGTTTTTGGCCGGAAAATTCCAATCCCTGAGCTGCTTCTTTGGTTATTTCTACAATCTCTCCGACGTTTTCATGTCCGGGCACCGCAGGATACGGCCCGTTTATTTCTCTTTCCGTCCCGGCATATTGCACAGCTTCCCCTTTGTAGCCATGTTTATCCGTTCCACAGACGCCGGATAACAAAATTTTTATCAGCATTGAACCTTCTTTCAGGGACGGATAGGGAAATTCCCGGATTTCCATTTTCCCCGGTCCCGCCATCACCGCGGCTTTTACTTTTCTGTTCATTTTCCAGTTCCTCAGAGCAATGCGGTTATTTTGCATTCTTGCCGGTCATCCCGGAGCATGACAATATGTTCCGGAACCTGTTCCAGGGAAATCTTCTTCGTACACAGCGGCGTCATATCCATTCCCGCCGCCATCGCCGAAATTACCCGCGGGAAAGTCCCGTGCCCGGAATGCCCTTGAGCTCCGATGATCGACGCGCGCCTGACCTGGAGCACTTCTCCGGTGACCGGGATTTTGGCGTCCGCCCGGGCAACGACTATAACTTTGGCGTTGAGCGTCTTGCCCTCCCAGACGGCATTTTCGATATCGGCGAAAACCAGGTTCGGCAGGCCGGTGGCTTCGAGATAAAGGTCCGCCCCCATGCCGTCGGTGATTTCCAGCACCCGCTGAGTAAAGTTTTCCCGTCGCGGGTCGATGATATGGGTGGCTCCCATTTTCATCCCGAGTTCGGCGCGTTCCGGCTGGGTTTCGGAAAGAATTACGGTCGCGGCTCCGGCGCGTTTCAGGATTGCCGCCGCCGCCAGACCGACCGGCCCGCCGCCGAGGATCACGACGTTATCCCCGACCCGGATGCCGCCGCCGCGTTCGATCACCGCATTGTAAGCCACGGAAGTCGGTTCGACCAGGCTTCCGGCGATAAACAGCGCTTCGCCGCCGCCGTAAACTTTTTTCAGCGACTCCAGGTTCCATAGATACCTGGCATTTACCGCCGCGTATTTCGTAAATGCTCCGTCCACGCTGAAACCGATTTCCTGCAGCGCTTCGCAATGGTTCGGGTAACCGTCCGCGCAAGGTTTGCAGTAAGAACACCAGAACATTTCTTCGGCGCAGACCGCCTCGCCGCCCTGATATCTTCTGCCGGTGCGCTTGTCAACCGCTTTGGCTCCGGCTTCCACGACCACCCCGGAAAATTCATGTCCCAGCACGACCGGAAACGCGGTCAGGCCGGGATAATAGATATATCCCTCCGCATCCGGTTGCGCCATATGGACGTCACTGCCGCAAATGCCGCAGGCCTTGATTTCGATCAATACCTCCTCATCACCTGTCCGCGGAGTTTTTACCTCCTGAATCGAAAGTTGCGGATTCCTCCAGACCCGGCTGCCCAAATAGGTCAGTTTTTTGTCAATGTCTTTCTTCCCGAGTTTAAAATCCGCTTTCGGACTCCATTCAGCCGACAAAACAACTGCTTTCATACTTCTCCTTTAACTTGCTGCCGCAAGAATCTCTGACTATTAATTGGGGTTTAAATTTTGTCTTTATCTTTCCTGATGAAAAATCTTTGGAAATAATTTTTCTGTCGATTAACGCGGCAACTTTTTTCCCTATTTTTTCAATCGGGGTAGCTACTGTGGTAATAGGAATTCTGGAAGTACCGCAATTATGTAAATTGTCATAACCAACCACTGCTATATCATCAGGAACTTTAATCCCCGCTTCCAGTAAATACTCTATAATTTCGATGGCCGTCTGATCATTAATTCCGAAAATGGCTGATGGCTTCTTTTTTACGACCAGGAGTTCTTTCAACATGTTCTTTACATCTACCGACCTGTTATAAGGAGTCACTTTCACGAGAGCGGGATCATATTTCAAGGAATATTCCGCCAGGGCCTTTCTGTATCCTGCAAACCGGAACGGGAACGCCACGTCAAACTTGCCCGCTATGAAAGCAATATCCCGATTTCCCAGCTCAATCAGATGACTCGTCGCTAAATACCCTCCGAGAACTTTATCATCCTCTATAACATCTGCATCAGTTCCCGCGATTTCGCATAAAATAATGGAGGGTATCGAAGCCCTCAACAAAAAACTTACATTGGAGACACTTTCTATCCTATGCCCCGGAAATAAGACAATTGCACTCACGTCTTTTTGGATTAAATCTTTTATATATTCGCCTTCTTTTGCCGGATTTTCATAACTGTTGCATAAAATGGTGTGATACTTGCCTTTTCTCGATAAATTCTGTTCAATACTTTCCGCTATATTCCCCAGAATTGAACCGTAAACTCGGGGAATAATCAGCCCGATCAAGCCATTAGAACCTTGCTCTATCGCCTCGGTTGTCTTTACAAAAGTTCCTTTCCCTCTTGCCGAAGAGATATATCCCTTTTTGGCTAAAATTGAATATGCTTTGTCGATGGTGGCCTGGCTGAGACTGTATTTCTTTTTCAATTCCCCGACCGAAGGCAGGCGGCTGCCCGGTTTCATTGTCTTTGTTTCATCAATCAACATTTCCGCTAATTGATAATATTTAGGAATGAATGAACTGCTGTCTATTTCTTTCATCTTAATCCGTTTTACTCTCTTGACTTTTATTTTAAAAATTATATATTATTTTAGTCGGTATATCGATATTATAAAGGTGAAAATAGATTTTGTCAAGAGGGAATGCTGTAATTCTTACATAAAAAAGAGAAAGAATACTTGTTTTGTTGCAGAAATAACAGTGCTTAACTGCGCAGTTTTAGCAGTAGTCCAACCCTTTATTATTTTAGGATTGCGAGAGAAAAATAGGAAAAAAAGTAAATGCCAGAACTAACCGGCCTGAAAACGTCAAGAATTTTTCAGGGGAAGTAAAAGTATTTTAACAACAGAAGGAATCGAATAATGTCGTAATAAACTTTATTCCACAGACAATTGAACCAAACGGATCATATGTCCCTGAACAGGGAGGAATGATAAGTCAAACCGGTCTTATCGGGGCGGAGTCCGTGAAGTAATTACGGCAGGCCGTCAAGGGAGACGCATTCGCAATGGTGATGAATTTCACCGTTTTGCGGTTGCGTCTCTTTTTTTGTTTAATCAGAAATAAGGAAAGGACAACGGGTAACCTGGCAATGAGTGCTTGTCGAAGAGGAACACGCCATAGG
>JAQUOK010000159.1 GCA_028717165.1 Victivallaceae bacterium
TTATATGGACTGTCCTGCACACGCGGATTGGTCTAATCAGGGCAGACGGCTTTCTGCAAGGCATTCAGGAACGGGAAACGTCTGCTTTTATGACGGTCACGTAGAAGGAGTGAAATATGTAGATGCCGCAACAAACAGGAACGACCTGTTCGGGCATAACAGTTGGTAATTAAAATTATAATATCTATTGAAAAGGGATGTAAAATGGTGAAAAGATTTTTATTTGGCGCAGTATGGATAATTATCAGCTGTGGCATTCGGGTAACGGCCGGAAATAGTGCGGCAACGCAGGAAACAGGTAACAACCTTTTGCCAAACGGAGGCTTTGAAGAAGGATATAAAGGATGGCATATATCATCTTTCTCCGGATTAAAGGCCCCTTCTTTTTCCATAGATAAAGGCAGTTATGAAGGAACAAAGTGCCTGAAAGTGGTAATGCGCGATGATCGAATGTTTCTGGACGTTCCTTATACGCCTTTTCCATGGCTTTCAGTAAAAGAAAATACCGTTTATAATTTGACTTTCGCCTATAAGACCCGGAATCCTATTTCTGCGTATTTAATTATGCAGATATTTGGCAAAGAACGAAAACACATAGCTAACGTCACGGCAACAATGTTATTGAAGAAAACAGCCCGGTGGCAATTTGCCGAATGTGATCTTTCCATTCCTGAAGGCGCAATTCAAGGTTACATTCGGCTACGGATCGACGGCATGGATAATAATTGCTTTTTTCTGGATAACGTGAAGCTGGTGGAAAAAAATGAAGCAGCTAAAAAAGAGACTTCCGTCACCATAGGCGGACGTAGCTTTGTGCTGAAGGAACGGAACGCAAAACCGGTTGACGGAATCTTTTTACAGAAGGATTCAAGTCAGGACCTTGTCTTCTATCTGCGTAATCCCAGAGACACTTATGAAAACAGCGTTCCCCGGAAAGGAGAAATCATTAAAAAACTGGAAATTTACGGTACTCCCGGCCAGGTTGCCGCTTTTAATTTTTCCATATTCAGCAATAACAGGAAACAATTGCAGATCAGTCGGAAAGATTTTGTATCGGCTCAGAATAATAAAATTATTCCCCGAGATCAACTGGAGCTCAAGCTCGTAAAGTTCTGGCTGCAAAAAACAAGTTTGGAACGCGTTAACACCTGCTACAGAATTCCGGAACTGCTGGAAACGCTACAGGATAATGAAATAAACTGCGATAAAGCTCAAAGCAGGGGGTTTTACGGAAAAATAACAATTCCGCAAGATACTGCCGGCGGACAATATAATTCAAAATTGCTTTTTACCGATCGGTCAGGACGGCAACATTCTTTGGATATATCACTGCGCGTATTTCCTTTTCAATTGGAAACTCCTGAAAATAGATACTGGCTTTTATATTCCGACATAAATTACCGAAACTGGCAGGGCGGTAAATTAAAAAGTATCCTGAAAATGATAAGGGATACAGGATTTTCCGGTACTTGCGAGTACATTCTGGGAAACAAGGAAACGTGGCCGGAATATTTTCCCGGCTGGGGAGTAATTCCCAAATGGGACGGGGATCTGGTGACGGAAGTTGATGTTCCCAAGATGAAAGAGTTTTTGAAGTTCAGGAAAGAACTCGGATTTTACGGGCCGTTCATGCTTTCCGATTCTTTTTATTATCTGATGAATCTGGTAAATAAAAAACTTAACATACAGGTTACGCCGCTAAATTTCAGTTCTCTGAAGCAAAACGATAGAGAAAGGTTTGAAAAAGCTTACGTTTCTTTGCTGAAATCACTGAAAAAATTCATCGAAAATAATGGCGGCGGGAAATGGGTATATGAGGTTCAGGATGAACCGGGCAGCCGACCGAGATATCATGCTTATACACTTTGGGCCGCGGCTTTGGCGAAACAGGCCGGATTAGAAGTTTATGCCATATGCGGGGGACGTTTTCAAAAGAAATTAGCTCCGTATCTGGATATTTTATGTAGCGGTGCGGCAACAAGTGAATATCAGAACCAGAAAGTAAAAGAATTTTTAAAAGACAAAAAGATTGCCTCATATTATGTCGGCAGCGGCTGTTATGACCTTCAGGAAGGCGGAATAATGCCTAATCGTTATCTTACCGGATTTCTATTCTGGAAATCCGGCGCCGGCGGCCAGGTGACATGGACGCTGTGCCAGTCACACGGAGATCCCTATAACGATTTTGACAGTTTCAGCAAAGATCCGATGTTAATTTATCCCCCGCTTCATGGAGATGGAGAGATGGTTACAACCCTGCAATGGGAAGGATTAAGAGAAGGGATTTTGGATTACAAGTATCTTTATAAGCTTTCTCAATTAATCGAGACGGGTAAAAAAACTGATAAGGAAGCCGTTTTCAGGAAATTGGACGAAAGTTTGAAAATGATCTTTGCCTTGTTGCCCTGGTATCAGGAGTACGGTATGGAACTGGATAAAAATTATTGGCTGGACAATAATTTTTGTGAGATGTTGCGAAAAGCTATAATCTTAGAAACAGCCAATATCCTCGATAAGAATTATTCGGCGGCAGGTAAATATTTAGAGGCAATAAAAACCAGATTGAAAGCAACTAATTTTGCGGAAAAGAGCCCGACTGTAAAAAACCTGCCTTTATTAAAAGCTGAAGTAAAAAAATGCCGCACTCCACCCAAAATTGACGGCTTCCTGACAGATCCGTCATGGGCAAAAGGTGCCGCAACCCATTTGCAGTTGTCATCGTTAAATGGCGCAAACGTGAATACACAAGTTCTGCTTAATTATGATGCTAATAATCTTTATTTTGCTTTTATTTGTGAAGAACCTGAAATGACTCGGGTAAGGGCTAATATTAAACTTAATGACGATGATGCCCTCTGGAAAGATGACTGCGTGGAAATATTTCTTTCCGCGGCGACGGAAATCAAAGATGAATATGTTTACTATCATTTCATAATTAACAGCCTGGGGATAAAAGGCGAAGGCAAGTGTGTCTGGGAACAGGATTTTACTCCGCTTCATGATGGTACCTGGAACTGTTCCTGGACAACCGGAGCCAGACGTGAAGCCAAACGCTGGATAATAGAAGGTTCTGTTTCTTTGGCGGCTATCGGAGCTTTGGGCGTAAAAACCTTGCGGGCTAATTTCTGCCGGGAAAGGTACGCCGCGCGGGAAAAGACCGAATACAGCAGTTGGGCAGCGCTTAAGAAAGCCGGTTTTTTTCATACCCCGGAATGTTTCGGTTACTTGAACTTTATTGATTAACTGCGGAATATTATTAAGGTGACGAATATGTTGGAAGTCGGAATAATAGGTTATGGCGACAGGATAAGCCGGATGGCATGCCGGATGAAAAAGTTTCATATTCCTTTCCGCATAAAAGCGGTGGGCGACCCGCGTGCTGATGAACTGAGGAAAAGTAATGATCCGGATCTGAAGTTCGCGAATTTTTATAATACCGCGGACGAAATGCTCGAAAAGGAAAAGCTTGACGGCGTAATGATAGGAACCCGCTGCAGCCTGCATGCCGAACTGGCCTGTAAAGCTGCCGGTAAAAATATTCCTCTTTTTATTGAAAAGCCGGTTGCAATATCATTTGAGCAGCTTGATAGACTCGCCGAAGCCTTTTCCGCCGTTACGGCTGTCGTGGTCAGTTTTCCCCTTCGCGTGAGTCCCCTTATGACTCTGGTAAAAGAAATTATTGACAGCGGACGTATAGGAAAAGTATGGCAGATTGCAGCATTTAATGACGTCGTTTACGGAAATGTCTATTTCGGACTCTGGTACCGGGACTATGAAGAAACGGGAGGGCTTTTTCTCCAGAAAGCAACCCATGATCTGGATTATGTGAATTTTCTTGCCGGCGGAAATCCCGAAATAATATCCGCGATGTCGGGACGGCGTTTTTATGGCGGCGATAAACCTTTTGACTTGAAATGTGTTGAATGTGATGAATTCGAAAAATGTTCTGAAAGCCCGTTCTATCAATTTCAGACAAGAAAAGCTTCTTCGTCTCTCCGGGAAGACCGCCATCTCGATAAATGGCAATGCGTATTCAGCAAAGGCTTGAAAAACGAGGATATCGGCCAATGTCTGATAGAATACGATAACGGGGTGCAGGCGAGTTACACCCAGAATTTTTTCGTTCACAATCAGGCCGGCCGGCGCGGAGCGAGGATTTACGGGACTAAAGGGACAGTGGAATTTGACTGGATAAAAAATTACATAAATGTTTTTTCACACGCCAGTCCGTCCGTAGACAGGATCGAACTGGCCTGCGCTGAAGAACACTTTGGCGGAGACCTGGAATTGTGCTATGATTTTCTGGCGGCAATGCGCGATGGAAAACCATCCCGTTGTACTATGAAAGCCGGGATCGTCAGCGCGTTGTTATGTCTATGCGCCCGGGAATCGGCAGCGGCCCGTAAATTCATAAAAATAAAATTACCCGCTTACTGTCTGTGAACGGCAAACCGGGTCAAACGGCAACAGTCCGATTCGCATCGGAATAAATATAAATTTATAATAGACCAAGGAAAAAATGAAGATGAGCAGAATTAATTCTGAAAAAAGCGGGTTCGAAAAGAATAAAGATTTATTCAGATACGGCCTCTTTTACGATTTCCATACGATGCCGGCATGTCCCGACGTCGGACTTAATTTCGATGCGGACAAGCTGGTTAAACACGCTCTCGCCTGCAAGGCGGATTATCTCGTTTTCCCCGCCAGATGTAACCTGGGAATGGCATATTACAAAACTAAAACCGGTATAATACATCCGGCGCTGAACTATGATTTACTCGGAAAATTGGCCGAAGCCTGTAAGGGGAAAGTGATTTTTTTCGCTTATATAAATGTCGGTATAAGCCACGAGGAAGCTCTTTTGCACAGGGACTGGTGCGTGCTGACTCCGGATGGCTATACATATAGACCGGATCGTCTGGACAGTTTTTTTCGTACCATGTGTTATAACAGCGGTTACCGTGAACATCTTCTGGAAATGATACGGGAAATAGTTGTCAACTATCCGGTCCGCGGACTTTTCCTTGACTGTATGAGCGTTCCTCCCTGCATAGGACATGAATGTATAAATGAAATCAAAAGCCTTGGTATGGACTGGCGGGATATGGGCCAGTTAAGAAAGTACGCAGAGTTTTCCAAATTAAGAATGGCGAAACTTATTGCGGAAACGGCCAGATCCGCTAAACCGGATATATTTTTATATTTCAACGGCATTAATTTTGAAGATCAGCTGGAATTGAGTACGCATCTGGAGTTTGAATGCTTACCTACGGGCGGTTGGGGCTATGAAGAACTGCCGGTTTTTGCCCGTTATCTGCGTACCTTAAAGAAAACGGTCATCAATCAAACCGGACGTTTTCATCGGAGCTGGGGCGATTTCGGCGGCATAAGGCCGGAGGCCGCTTTGGAATATGACTGCCTCTATGGTCTGGCAAACGGAATGGGAGTAGCAGTGGGAGATCATTTTCATCCGCGCGGCGATATTAACGAAGATGTTTTTGCAATGGTGAAAAAGGTTTATAATAAACTGCAGAAACTTGAGCCCTGGCTGGCGGCCGCCGTTCCGATAACCGATATCGCGGTAATGGCGCCCGAATCAGCTTTAAAAACGGATTTACATTACAGCGATGAAGGTCATAAACTGCATAAACAGGCCTTGCAGGGAATAACCAGGTTATTGTGCGAATTGAAAATGCAGTTTGATATAGTTTCGGACATTTCCAACCTGAAAAATTACAAGGTGTTGATACTCCCCGATTATTGTCTGCTGAGCAAAAAGGACAGAGAAAAAATTATCCGGTATCTGAAACGGGGAGGCGCGGTAATAAGTACCGGATGGTCTGGCCTGAATGAAGGCGAGGCAGATTCGTTTCCTCCGGAATGGGGTATAAAATTAAAAGGCGAAAGTCCCTTCTGCCCCGCTTATTTTTCGCCGGGATTGCCGTTAGCTGAAAATATGCCATCCATGCCCGTTTCCCTATATGAAAAAGGTACGCTCGTTGCGCCTCTGGCAGGAACAGAGATACTGGCGCATATTATCGCCCCTTATTATAACCGGCACTGGGACGGTGAACATGGTTTTGTATATCTGCCGCCGGATAAAGCGACCAAGGAAGCGCTGATAACCCGGAAAGGAAATGTCATTCATGCGGCTTATCCCCTGGGAATGATCTATTCCCGTCATGCTTATGCGGTAATAAGACAACTGTTCGCCAACATGCTGCAACTGCTGCTGCCGGAACCGTTGCTGAAAACCGATAATGCGCCGTCTTTTGCCAGGATAACGGTCAGCAGTCAGGGCGACAGAAAGTTAGTCCATATTTTAGCTTATATACCCGAACGCCGCGGCGCTGATATGGATATCATAGAAGAACCTGTGGAAATAAGTAATCTTAAAATAAAACTTAAACTGAACGGCCGAAAATTGAAACAGGTTTACCTTGCCCCAAATCAGGAATGTTTACCTTATGAAATAAATGGAATCTATGCTGAAGTGACAATACCCCATTTATGCGGTTACGCATTAGTCGTATTTGAAGAAAAGTGAAAAAAGTTATCGCTGAATGCCTTATAACTAAGCTGTAAACAATGTGATTTTTAGTACAATTTTCTGTTTTCAGGTACGGTTATGCTCCATTCTCAGTTTTCATCTATATTGCAAATAATATTATCAATTCAAACTATGCACAGAGAGTATTTTAAAGCGGCGCGGCCTTAGTTTAAGAATAAAACAAATCACAAAGGAGGAAATTCACGGACAAAATATGGGGAATATTTACCGAAGTTCGTAAGGGTATGTGAAATATGCCCAACACGTCAATTAAATCATGAATTTCAACATAAAATCAATCAAAAATCCAAAATTCTTATAGGATTTTACCGAGGGTAAAAATATGAAAAGGCATTTTTGTGAAAACCTGTTGATAATTGTACTTATAGTTGTTTG
>JAQUOK010000160.1 GCA_028717165.1 Victivallaceae bacterium
CGTATGTAATACGGTTTTCGGGCTTCTGGTCTATACTCTGCTTTATGCCTGGCTGCATGCCAAAGTCAATTATCTCGTACTTATGGTTCCCTCCAATATTCTCGCGATCACCAATGCGTATATCTGCTACAAGCTTTTCGTATTCAGGACACGGGGGCATATCATCCGCGAATACTTCCGGTTTTATGTGGTGTACGGCGCGAGTATTCTGCTGAATTTCCTTATTATGTTTATCATGGTTGACGGCCTGGGGGTACATCCGCTTATCAGTCAGTTATTCGGAGCGGGAATAACCACTGTCTGCAGTTATCTGGGACACCGGCATTTCTCATTCGGAAGAAAACGGAAAAAAGCGGATAAACCGTTATGAACCGGGTTCCGCGGAATCTCTCTTGAAGATAATTATTTCAGGCATTATGTTTTCAAAATAATGATTCAAACGATGGTTTCTCTCCAGTGGAAGCAGACCGAAAAACGCTTTCGGAACAACTTTAAACACCTTCAGCCTCTTAAAATCCGGACCGGGGGTTTTGTCTTCGCCGTACTGGAATCTTTCCCAAAAATCAAGCGGCTCCCACTGATAGGAAGTCTGGACATAATAGTCAGATTTCCGGATAATATCATTTCCCTGAACAAACTGGCTGACCAGCTTGTATTTTGTCGGGCTGACCATCGGGGCACGGTAAAAAACGGGATAACGCAATGTGCAGATAGTGCTCCCGGCGGGAACGTTGGCGTTGATCCATTCTGCGGCAGTAAGCCGGACATTCCGGCCGGCCATTACTTGATTCCAGGCCAGGCAGTAACTGAAAGTTCCAGCCAGAATCAGAACTGCCATGCTTACTCTGAGAGTCCTTTGCTTTATCCCGAAAACCCAGATTCCGGTTATCAGGCAAAGCGGAATCAGGGCCGGCATGAAATAAGCGTCTGAAGTTTTCATACCCTTGCTGGCTACATATAAAAATAAAAGCATTCCCGGCAGACAGCCCAGCCACAGCTTGGACGGTTTGAAAATATTGTAAAGTACGGCGCAGCTCATGGCAACCACTGCCGGCCACCCCAGCGTATACCGGAAACCGTCTTCAAAATAGCACAGGAATGAATCAACCATATCGATCAATATGCCTCCGCTTCGGATGCCGCCCGCCATTCCCGTCAGATCCGACCGGAAACCGGAAAAGTTCAGGACAACAGCAAAGTTGACGATAAAAAAACCGATAACGGAAACTGCCCCTGCCGCAAACAGCTTACCGTCGTCCCGTACCAGAACTTTTCCGCACTCCGGTTTCTTCCATTCAGAATACCGCCTTATCAGATGAAACATTATCAGGTATGAGCAATTCAGGACTCCGGGATATTTGCTTGCCGCCGCCAGACCGATGCAAATGCCCGCCGGAATATAATCCCGCCATAAGGCCCGCTTAAGCGCCGGGATGGAAAAGAATAGTGTCAGGGCGGAAAAGAACATCAAGGAAGCTTCCGGCTTTATTGCTTTGCCCGCCAGGTTGACCAGCGGCAGAAAACAGAAAAGCAAAGAGCAGAAAACCGCTGCCGGCAGCTTTCCCAGACGATACCCGGCTAAAAAAACCGCGGCAACGGCAAGAGTCATCAGAACTGCGGTGAAAATACGCCCCGCCAGATAAAACGGGGCCATTTTTTCGGGATTGAGCAGGTAATATTCCGTATCGTGGCCGGTATCCGCAAAACCCAGCAGTTCGGCGATGAAAAGAGCTCCGCCGATCTGATAATAATAAAAAGGCCCGTAATTGAACATGCTCGGGCATGGAGTGCGGTTTTTAACCATGTAAGAGATATTTTTAAAAGTAAAGAATTCATCGGGATTGTTGCTTCTGACCTGGTCGAAATAAGGAGAGAGTTTTGCCAGTTCAACAAAGTTTTCAGGTTTTTTCTCAAGTGCCTCGGAACGTTCGGCAATATTGCGCTTCAAAGCGTCACGGATGGCGGGAAGCGTTTTTTTTACTTCTTCCCTGCCGCCTAACGATATTTTCAAACGATCTTCCGAAGGCAGGCCGAAATCAATGCCGCGCAAGTTCAGGAACAGCGCGACACCGCAAATAAGCAATAAAACTGTGATATTTCTCTGGGAAAAAAAACCTTTTAATGAAAGCTCTTTATTCTGCATCACTTATCCGTTGTTTTCCTGACGGAGATAGAAAAATCCGTCAGGTTTTCTCCGATATACGACAGCAGGGCGTAAATAAATATTGCAATACCGATCATTTCGAGAAGTTCCTCACAGGTATACAGAAGCGCGTAAACAACGTTGTCGTCACCGTAAAGCTTGTGTTCCAGGCCGCCGAGAGACTCGAACCCGATAGCTCCGGCGACAAAAATAACCCCCGAAACGATAAATAAAACCATTGTCCGCCGGGGAAGTTTCAACAGAAATTTAAAATAGCTCACTCCCAGGCAGAGAAGCAGTAATATATAGGGAAGCACCCAGGTATAGAACAATATCTTGGAAGAATGTACTATCCCGGTGGCTGTCAGCAGTTTTTCCGTCGGTTTTTCGAAGCGATCATGGATTTCGGTGAACTCGTCAAGCGCCAGAACAAGGAATATTACTGACAGGACTGCCCACAAAAACCAGTAATGTCCCTTCGCTTTTTTGTGGCTTGCCGCGATAAACGCAATCAGCATACTGGCGCAGAACAGAGCTATTGACGAATAAAAAGTAGGAATGTTGCCTTCGGTATCAAAATCAAAACAGGGAACCAGTCCGCAGCAGTATTTGTGCTTAAAGTAGAACCTGAGGACTATTCCCGCAAGGTTGGCGAACAGAAGAAAAGCGATTATACAGAAAAGCACCGTCAGGACATTTCTGGGGCGCAGGATAATATTATAAGGGGGAAGCTGCCGGTTATTTGTTGTGTTCATATCCATCTTTCCTTTTAAATAAGATTTTTTACGACGGAAAATTATCCCGGAACACGGAATAATTTATAATTCAACGGCTCTGTTTGCAAATCGCCTTGCCGATAAATACGAAAAAGCCGCAAATATAATTTGCAAAACTTTATTTCAGGTAATATGCCTTCACAGATGATAATTAATGCAAAACCGCCCTTGGGAAAAATCCGACTTCAGTTGCCGAAACTAAAATAGGACGAAAAAAAAACGGCTTTTTCCGCAATTGCGTTTTTTCTGGCTTAAATAGACTGCTATATTACATATTATTTGTATTTTCCAACAACAAACCCAAGGATAAGTTATGCCTAAAATACATTCGACTGCTGTTATTGATCCCAAAGCGGTAATTGCCGATGATGTGGAAATCGGCCCGCTTTGCTATGTCGGCCCCAACGTTAAGATCGGCAACGGCTCCCGGCTCCTTTCGCAATGCAATATTGACGGTTACACCACGCTCGGCGAAAACAACACTGTCCACCCTTTCGCCGCCCTCGGACAGAACGCTCAGGACTTGAGTTACGCCGGCGGAGAAACCTTTCTGGAAATCGGTAACGGCAATACCTTCCGGGAAGGCGCGACCGTGCACTGCGGCACGAAACCCGGCACTAAAACCGTTATCGGCGATAACTGCTATTTTATGAATCACAGCCATGTGGCCCATAACTGCATTGTCGGAAGCGGCGTCATCATGGTTAACAGCGCCTGTGCTGCCGGCTATGTCCGGATAGGAGATCGGGCAATCCTTTCCGCTTACTCTGCAATTCACCAGTTTTGCCGCGTCGGGCGGTTGGTAATGGTCAGCGCCTGTTCGGTATTCTCGCAGGATATTGCTCCGTTCGTCATCGCTGAAGGGCGCAACGGCACCATTAAGGGGATCAACGTAATCGGCTGTAAACGTGCCGGAATTTCTGTGGAGAACATCAAAGTGCTGCGTGAACTTTTCAAGATTTATTTTCTTTCCGGCCTGAACGCCACTAATGCCGTTGAAAAAATCCGCAAGGAACTGCCGCAGACTCCCGAAGTGCTGGAATTCATCGATTTTCTGAATACCAGCGAACGCGGTATAAGTCAGGGCAGAAATCCCGAAAGACGCGCCTGAAAATTTTAAGGAGACTGGTACAGTTATGCTGCAAGCTTTAAAGAAGAACCCCTCTTTTTCCCGCCGCCGCGGCCCGCTGGTATTGTTGATCATGGACGGCGTCGGTTTCGGCAAATACAGTGACGGCGACGCTTTTCTGAAAGCCTATACACCGGAACTGGATAATTTGATGAAGACCTGCCCTTTTACCGAACTCAAGGCGCACGGTACTGCCGTCGGCATGCCTTCCGATGAAGATATGGGCAACAGCGAAGTCGGCCACAATGCCATAGGCTGCGGCAGGGTATTTGCCCAGGGCGCGAAGCTGGTCGAAGACGCAGTCAATTCCGGAAGCATGTTTCAGGGAGAAACCTGGAAGGAAATCATTAACCGCTGCAAAACGAAAAACGGCACGCTGCATTTCCTCGGACTCTTCTCCGACGGCAACGTCCACAGCAACATCAGCCATTTGAAAGCCATGCTTAAAGAAGCCAAAGCGGAAGGCATCGCCAAAGCCCGAATACATATCCTGCTCGACGGACGTGATGTCCCGGCCACTTCCGCGCTGGATTACGTTGATCCGTTTGAGGATTTCCTTGCCGGCCTGAATACGGGCGGCACGGACTTCAAGATAGCTTCCGGCGGCGGCCGCATGGTTATTACCATGGACCGTTATAACGCCGATTGGAACATGGTCAGGAAAGGCTGGGAAACCCACGTACTCGGCAAGGGACCGCAATATCCAAGCGCCCACGCCGCCATTGCGGCCTTGCGCGCTCAGAATCCCGGTGTCCTTGATCAGGACCTGCCGCCGTTTGTCATTGCGGAAAACGGCAAGCCGGTCGGAACCGTTGAGGACGGCGACGGTTTTATATTCTTTAACTTCCGCGGAGACCGTTCCCAGGAAATTTCGCTGGCCTTTGATTCCGGCAGTGAATTTGACAAATTCGACCGCGTCCGCGTGCCCGACATTATCTACGCCGGCATGATGGAATACGATGCCGACCTGCATATACCTGAAAAATTCCTGGTTTCCCCGCCGCAGATCAACCGTACTCTCGGCGAATATCTGTGCGCCTGCGGGGAAAAACAGCTGGCGATAAGCGAAACCCAGAAATTCGGCCACGTCACTTATTTCTTTAACGGCAATAAAAGCGGAAAGTTTGATGCGGCCCTGGAAGATTATGTTGAAATTCCATCCGACGTCGTTCCTTTCGAAGAACGTCCGTGGATGAAATCGGCGGAAATTACGGACAAGGTGATTGAAGCCGTCAAAAGCGGCAAATACGGAATGATCCGCCTTAACTATCCCAATGGCGACATGGTCGGCCATACCGGCATTTATCAGGCGGTACTGGTGGCTATGGGCGCGCTCGATATCGCGGTAAAACGCGTTCGCGAAGCAGTTGGAAAAGCCGGCGGCGTACTGGTTATCAGCGCCGACCACGGCAACGCCGATGACATGTATGAACACGACAAGACCGGAAACGTCAGGCATGACGCGGACGGCAATGTCGTTACCAAAACCAGTCATTCCCTGAATCCGGTGCCGTGCATCATTTACGACCCCGAAAGCAAAGGCGAATACGGTAAGGAACTTAAATCCGGGCTCGGAATAAGTTCTCTGGCGGCAACCTGCATCGAACTGCTCGGTTACGAAGCGCCGGAATTCTATGATTCCAGCGTCCTGAATATGAAATAATTGTTGCGTGGCGCTTAAGCTGCATTCGGATTTTTATGGAAACACCGCGGGAAAAACGGAACGAATACAGCCGCAAGTCGCAAAAACTTGCGGTTCTTTCCGCCTGTTTCGGCTCCCCTGCCCCGATAATGATCCAGGACAGCGCCATAATCATACTTTTTGCCGGCATGCTCGGCGCCGGCAGTATGCTGTCTCTGGTGACAACCGCCCTGTTCGGAATAATGTCCTGTTTATTCCTCATCCCGTTTGCTTATTTTGTCTCACGCATCGGCTATAAAAGATCCATAGTCAGAACAACCATAGTGGGATCCACCCTGATGGTTATGCTCGCTCTGACGCCGATTCTCGGACAGACTTTAGCCAGATATGGCATGATTGTCTGTTTAATCTGCTTCGGCGTTTCCATGACGCTTTATGCTGCCGCCTGGTTTCCTTTCATCGATGAATTTCTTCCGGAAAACGACCGCAGCCGTTTTTTCGGCATGCTGCGTTTCGCGTGGCAGACATGCTGCGTCGTATTCTTTTTCGTCTGCGGCCTCATAATCGGCAAAAAACCTGATTTATGGCAATTGCAGACCATAATCGTAGTTGCCGCGTTCTTATTGCTGGGCAGGGCTTATTTCGTAAATAAAATAAAAGTCCGGGAAGCAGACCGGAAACCGCTTAATTTCCGTTACGGCCTCGAACTTGTCCTGGCCAATAAGCCTCTGGTCAGTTTTTCCGTTTACCTGGCATTTCTGTATCTTGCGGCCCAGGGCACAATGCCTCTGACGTATATTTACCTGAAAAATTATCTTAATATACCGGACAATATAGTGGTGATAATTTCTTCACTGGCTTTAGGCGGGACAATACTAGGTTTCTTATGCGCCGGCCGGATGTTGAGCAGATACGGCGTAAAAAAAATGCTGCTGGCGGTTCATATCGCATTTGCGCTGGTCAATTTCCTGCTTTTCATTTTCTGCAGGCCGGGAGCGTTCTTTCTGGCCGTCATAACCGTCCTGCTGGTCTTTTACGGTTTTTTCATTGCGATCTCCTCGGTAGCCGCAAGTTCTGAAATGATGGCTCTGGCAAACCCGAATAACAAGGCGATGGCCATGGCATTCTGCGTCAGTATGTATTCGGCCGGACTGGGCGGAGCGAGGCTTTTGTCTTCAGTGATAATAGGTTCCGGCATTCTGTCCCCGGAATGGACCATCGGTGCGGCGAAGTTCAGCAT
>JAQUOK010000161.1 GCA_028717165.1 Victivallaceae bacterium
AAGCATTATAACAACCTGTAGTTTTTTGTAACCGCCAGAACTACGAAATTCAGGCTGTCCAGCGGAGTCGCCGGAATAATTTTACCAGAAAAATAAAGCTGGGTGGAAAAAACCTGGTCTTTCGAATCCAGCTGTTTCAATGAACCGATCAGAAATCCTCCGGGGATCTGGTGTTCGAAACCGGAAGTAAAACATTTCTCGCCGGGAGTGAATTTGCTTTGTTTCGACAGGAAACTGATATTTATTTCGTCCGGGACCAGTGTCTGCCGGGAATCGCCGTTGATGATGCCGTGAGTATCGGCGCTTTCAAAATATGCGGAAATGCGGAAGCGGGGATCCAGCACGCTCATGACCCGTGCTGAATGCCTTGCCGTTTCCTTTACCACTCCGGTCAGTATGACCTGGCCGGGATATTGCGGGTTGAAACACAGAACCGGAGTTCCGGCAATAACCCCGTCGTCGGAGCCGCGGTTAACCGTAAAACCTTCCTTCCAGAACAGGGGATCCCGGATAATTATTTCGGCGGCGATATAATTGCAGTCGGAGCGCTTCGGGAGTTTCAGGAGCGCGCGCAGTTTTTCGTTTTCCACGGTGAGTTCGCCGAATCTGGCGACTTTCGAGGCGAAAATACGGTTGGCGGTTTCAAGCCCGGTGATTTTTGCGGCCAGTTCATTTTTACTGTAAAGGCGGGAACTCCCGTCCGCGGCGGCGTATTTGCCCTGCGCCGGGACTTCGACATAAGGATAGAAGAAATTACTGGTAACCCTGAACCATGCCTGCCGCAAGGTCTGGAAACCGGCGGCCAGAATAACGATGAGCAGGGCGGATATGATCAGGCCCGAATTCCATTTTTCAAAAATTCTGCTCTTTGACTTCGGCATTTTCGCCCTTTTTCAAGCGGCATTTTTTCTGCCGCGTTTCAATTAAGTTTACCCCTTATATCTTCCAGGGTTGCTGAGGCGTCGGCGATCAATTCCGCGATCAGTTCCTTTACCGGCACGATCTTATCCACCAGCCCAACCGACTGCCCCGCCATCAGGGAGCCGTAATCGACATCACCGTCAACAACCGCTTTGCGTAAAGCCCCCATCCAGAATGTTTCAACCTGTTCCTGAGCTTTTTCCCGGGAAATTTCACCTGTTTCCAACTGTTTCAGCAGTTTCAACTGGAGTTGTCCGAAATTATTGAGCCCCTTATTGCGCAGGGCGCGAACCGCCACGACGGGCAGTTTTGAATCGTATTGCGGCGTCGATACCGCGTCGCGGGCGTTGGCGCGTCTGAAAACAGCCTTGAATTTTTCGTGGGCGCAGCATTCCTCGGTCATTACAAAGCGCGTCCCCAACTGCACCCCGGCGGCTCCCATCAGCAAGGTGTGAGCCATCATTTTCCCGGTGGCGATCCCGCCGGCCATGAATACCGGAATTTTGTCGCCGAGTTCGAAAAGCACCTGCTGCATCAGCACTGTTGCCGACACATGTCCGATATGGCCGCCGGCTTCGCTGCCTTCGAGAATAATCGCGTCGGCCCCGAAACGGACCATGCGTTCGGCGATTGACAACGTGGAAGCGAAACACATGACTTGGGCGCCGCTTGCCTTGGCTGTTGCGACTTCGCCGGCGCGCGGAAAGCTGCCCGCGAAAATAACATAGGGCAGTTTCATTTCCGCAAGCATCTGCAGATGTCCTTTGTAGGCCGGGGCGATCGTGATGAGGTTTACGCCGAAAGGCTTATCCGTCAGGGTGCGGGTTTCCTCTATCTGCCTTTTGAGAATATCGGCGGGGGCATTGCCGCCCGCGAGGCAGCCGAAACCACCGTTATTGGAAACCGCCGCAACCAGTCCGGGTTCGGATACCCAGGTCATGGCCCCGCAGATAATCGGGTATCTGCAGTTTAAAAATTCACTGCCGCGTTTCATCAGAGAGGTAAGTAACCTGTTTTCGTTCATGTCAATATTTCCTGCAAATTACGAAGTTTCCAGAATCAGTTAAAGATAATAGGTAATCTATCCCGAAAAAGACGGGATTGCAACCAAAGACAAAAACCAAGTCGGTTTTATTTTTTTTCGGATTGTAATCGGTTTATTTGGGGCGGAAAAGGCAAATTTCTTCCGCTAAAAATTGAGCAGCAGCGTTATCGGGAACACCCCGTTGGGGTTGAAGTTCAAAACTCCGATCTGAACGCATGATCTTTTCTTTTTCTTTTCGTTGAATTCCTTTGAGTGGAAGTCATCGAATACGTCGCTGGGCGGTTCGGAAAGATTAATTACCCCCAACTGCAAGCCGCTGAACAGGGTATTTGAGATATTTATACAGCCCAACTGGAAGCCTTTGAAAATAGAGTCGACGGTATTGACGAAGCCGCACTGGAAACCGACGGAATCGGTAAAATCGGCGCCGGCATGATCAAGACTGTCAGAACCGGCCTGATTATAAAAACCGCCGATCTGCACGCCGTTCATTTGAGTTTCAGCGGCGTTGATAAGCCCAATGGACAAACCGTTGACGGCGCCGGCAGTCCGGTTGACAACGGCAAGCTGGAAACCGTTGGTTCCGTCAGTGCCGGAATCACAGATTACGCCGCAGTCAAAACCGTTTACGCCCTTGTTATAAGTATAAACAGCGGAAAGACGAAAGCCGTTAACGACGTTTTCTTCGCAGGGAAACTGTATCGGCGAGAAAAATCCGAGTTCAACCCAGGTTTTTTTGCTGCAGTCGCATTTGCTGACGGTTTTACTGTCATTAGTGGGCATGCTGCTTTCCGCCGCCCGGCAGAATACGGTTCCGGCTGCGGCTACGGCAAGGAAAACAATAAATTTATTCGCTTTGAGCATTTCGGCATCTCCTTATAATTTAGAATGATAATTGGAAACAAAATAACAACGGTTGACTCAAAAAGCAAACCGGAAAATACATAATGCGCCATTAAACTTGAAAAAAGGTAAGCAGTAAGTCGATTTATTGGGGGGAAAAGGGCATACGCGCCAAACCTTATTTTGCAAACCGTGGAAGTATTTGGAAATTAAGATGTTACATTATTTATAAATGGTTTTGGCAATATAGATAACGATGTAGCCGGCCTGTCATCAGGGGCGTAACGTTTCGGGACGCACTGCATTCAGCGGATTTTATCAATCAGGTTCCCCTGTTAGACGAGGCTGACAAAAGTCTTGCTTGACAGCGATTGGGACTCCCGGGACGGTTGAGACTTTTGAATTTAACCTCAAATTCCCAAGCGTCCCAAGTGTCTCAAAAGTCCCATTTTCTCAAACAATCATATCTGTCGGGGCCGTCCTGTTATATTTTTTCCTCTATTTATCTTTATTTTCCGTAAAGTTGTGCTATTTTAGGCGGAGACAAAACGGGGCTCCCACATGCATAAAGAATTGAATATAATATATTTAGATGTAATTGACTCGACTAACAGATACGCTTTGCGCAATTTTGCCGAACTTCCTGATGCGGCGCTGGTCGTCGCCAACGGTCAGAATGCCGGACGCGGGCGCCATGCGCGCCAATGGCTCTCCCCCCCGAATACCAATATTTACGCCTCGCTGGTCGTTAAAAACGCCGGACGGAATCCGGTTATGGCCTCGATAATCGCCTCGCTGGGGGCCTTGAGCACTCTTCGGGAAACCGCTCCCGAAATAAAATTCTGGCTGAAATGGCCCAACGACATATTCTGCCGGGAGCGCAAGATCGCCGGGATACTCTGCGAAACCGCTTCGGATGCCGAAGACCGGTTTGCGGGCGTCGTTGCCGGAATCGGGATCAACGTGAATATGCCGCCGGAAATTATTTGCCGGATAGACCAGCCGGCAAGTTCTTTGCGATATGAAACCGGCAGTAAATTTAATCTAAAAAAAATTGCTGAAAAACTGGCTAAAAACCTGAATAAGTATTATAGTATCTATTCTATTTTGCCTGAAGCTCTGTTTGACTTATGGAAAACCGAAAATCTTTTGCTTGGCAGGGATGTCGGGATTGATACCGGCACAGAAACCATAAGCGGCAGGATCATTGACCTGGGCCGCAGCGGTGAAATAATTTTCGAGACCGCCGGCGGGCAAACCAGGTTCTTCAGCGGTGATGTCAGAATCAACAAGGATTCCATTGATTTTGAAAAACTGGTACCGGTTTAAAAATAAACGATAAAATATAACAGGAATACAATCAGAATGATTATCGACGGATTTAAATTAATGGTCATTGGAATGGGCTATGTAATGCTGTTCCTCTCGATAATGGTCGTGGTCATCCTGCTGGTCGCGAAAGCCCTCAAGCCCTTCGCGCACCTGCTGGAGGAAAAAGCCGCCCCCCCCCGCAGAACTCCGGCCGCCGCCGCGGACAACAAAAATCTGGTTGCCGCCGCGATTGCCGCCGTCCACATGCACCGCAACAGAAAATAACTTCTAATTAACATAAAAGCAGGTTCGGAATGAAAAAAATCAAATTTATGGATACATCCTTCCGTGACGGTTTCCAAAGCTGTCTGGGAGCACGCGTAAAAACGGAGGACTTCCTCCCGGCCCTTAAAGCCGCAGTGGAAGCGGGAACGGCGAATTTTGAGATCGGCGGAGGCGCACGTTTCCAGAGTCTTTATTTTTATTGCCGGCAGGACGCGTTCGATATGATGGACGCCGCCCGCAAACTCGTCGGCGATGAGATCAACCTTCAGACTCTCGCCCGCGGCGCAAATGTGGTCGGTCTGGTGTCTCAGTCCCGCGACATTATCGATCTGCACGCCAGGATGTTCAAGAAGCACGGCATCAGTACCATCCGTAATTTCGACGCCCTCAACGACGTCCGGAACCTGGCTTATTCCGGACAGTGCATCCATGACGCCGGACTGAAACATCAGGTTACCGTGACGCTGATGGGCTTGCCGCCCGGACTGGATGAGAATTACGCCCATACTCCCGAATTTTATATTGACCGCCTGAAGGAAATCCTCGCCAGGGAAATTCCTTTTGACAGCGTCGCTTTCAAGGACGCGTCCGGCACGACCCCTCCGAACATAGTTTACGAAACGATCAGGGAAGCCCGTAAAATACTGCCCGAAGGCGCTGTTATCGAATTCCATACTCATGACACTGCCGGAATGGCGGTCCCGTGCAACATGGCCGCAATCGAGGCCGGGGCGGATATAATCGACCTCGCCATGTCGCCGGTCAGCGGCGGCACGGCGCAGGCCGACATCCTGACCATGTGGCACCGCCTCAAGGGCACGGATTATACTTTGGACATCGACCATGAAAAGATCCTGGAAGCGGAAGAAGTATTCATCGACTGCATGGAAAAATATTTCATGCCGCCCGAAGCCAAAGAGGTAAATCCGCTGATCACTTTCTCCCCGATGCCGGGCGGAGCCCTGACCGCCAATACCCAGATGATGCGGGATGCCAACTGTCTCCGGCTTTTTCCGAAAGTCATCGCCGAAATGCGCGAAGTTGTCGCCCGCGGCGGTTTCGGAACTTCCGTTACCCCGGTCTCACAGTTTTATTTTCAGCAGGCCTTCACCAATGTAATGAGCATGCAGCACGGCAAGGACAAATGGGACAAAATATATGTCGATTACGGAAAAATGGTTCTCGGTTATTTCGGGCACACCCCGTCTGAACCCGACCCGGAAATTGTCAAGCTTGCTTCCGCCCAGCTGGGGCTTGAACCGACCAAAGAAGACGTCCACGACATCAACGACGCGAATCCGGAACTCGGCGTCAAAGCCGCAACCGCCAAACTCGAAACCGCCGGCCTGAAAGTCTGCGATGAAACGATTTTCATCACCGCCACCTGCGGCGATAAGGGCATTGCTTTCCTCAAGGGCGACAAACCGCTCGGTATCCGCTACAAAAAAGACGTTGAAGCCGCGGCCGCACCGGCTCCGGCGGTTTCAAACGATGCTCCGGCCTCTTATACGGTTACCGTTGACGGCAAAGCCTTTAACGTGCATGTCGCTCCCGGCGGCTCCGCGGTTGCGGCTCCGGTATCCGCTCCGGTTTCCGCAGGCGGCGCGACTTTTGAGATAAAAGCCCCGATGCCCGGTAAAGTATTCAAAATGCTGGTTGCCAAGGGTGATGCCGTACAGGCCGGCGACACCGTCGCGGTGACGGAGGCGATGAAAATGGAAAACGAAATCAAATCAGAAAAAGCCGGTACGGTCGTGGAAATTGCCGCTCCCGAAGGCGCGCAGGTTAATACCGGCGACGTACTGGTTGTCATCGGGGAATAGGAAATGAAGCTTACAAAAATTATGGCATTTACGCTTTGTCTGCTTTTGTCCGGCCTGTTTCTTGCGGCTGCTGAAGTGGAAATCAAGCCGGCTGGCAAACAACTGAATGAAAACGCCGCGAAAGTTTTCGCCTGGTCGAAAACTCCCGACGGCCAACTGCATCTGATCTATACCTGGCCGAAACCGGCAACGGTTTATTCCGTCAGCGTGACGAAAGGGCAGAAGCTTCTTCCCGGCCGCGAAATAATGATCCTTGCGGTCGAAGGGCGCAGCAAGGCGACGGTCGTGATCACCGAAGCCATGCAGGTAACCGACTTGAACAAAAAACTCGAAAGCGCCAATACCGTTGAATTCGGCGACGTAATAATGTCGGCACAGCCGGCAAAACTATTTCAGGACTCCGTGTCCAAATCGGCACAGGGAGCTGAAAAGCTTCCGACCTGGAATGTCCTGGCCGAAAAACTCTGGCACAGCACCGGAATTTACGACATTATCCGCCAGACTTCCGCCGACCCGGCCCATACCTGGCACCTCGGCGTCGGGCGGGTTCTCATGATGCTGGTCGGCGTTTTACTCATCGGCCTGGCTATTTTCAAAGGTTTCGAACCCCTGCTGCTCCTGCCGATCGGTTTCGGCGCAATTCTGGCAAACATTCCGATCGCGGCAATCGCC
>JAQUOK010000162.1 GCA_028717165.1 Victivallaceae bacterium
CGAGACTTTAGCTTTGCGCAGGGCCACCAGCGCTCTTACGAGGTTGACTTCGGCATCTACCAGGACGTTCTGAGCCTGGAAAAGACGGGCGAGTTCAGTATTGCCGGCGTGGTATTCCTCTTCCACGAGGTCGCGCTGTTTAGTTACCAGGCCGAGGGTTTTTTTGTATATTTCCGCCTGCTTGGTACGCATGATATAATTGATGTAGGCATTGCGTACCTCTTCGATAACGGTCAGCCAGGTGTTGGCGACGGTGAATTTTGCCTGGGCGACCAGCGCTTCCGTTTCCCGGACGCGGTTGAAACGGGCCAGGCCGTTAAAGATCAGCCATTCCGCGTTGACGCCGCCGTTAAAGTAGGCCTGGTTGTAACTGGAATCCGGTCCCAACATGATATTATTGGTGTCATTGCGGCCGTAAGTTATCTGTCCGTAAGCGGTAACCGTCGGGAAATAGGGGCCGTAAGCCTGGTACATGGTGTATTTGGCGGACTGCAGTTGTTCCCGGTACTGGCGCAGGTCCGGCCGGTTGTTCAGGGCGATATCCAGGTAGACGTCGATCGAAGTCAGCCTTTCATCGGTTTCCGAACTTATCATGGGGAAAGTTATCTGCGGCGGCAGGGTGCCGTCGGGGTAACCCATCAGGCGGGCGAGGGCGTAAACTGCGATTTCGTATTCATATTCGGCCTGTACCTGGTCGACCGTTGCGACGTTTACTTCGACTTTGAAGTTCAGCACCTCACTCAGGGGAACCGCTCCGGCTTCAAATTTCAACTGGGTGTCGCGCAGGTTGCTTAACTGGAATTCCATGTTTGATTTCGCGATGCGCTGCCGTTCGATCGCCAGCAGAATGTCGTAAAAGGCGAATGCCACGCCCTGCATCAGCAGACGCCTGGCATCTTCTTTCGCGGCTTTTTGCGCGCTGAACTGATGCCGCTGAGCCAGGACGTTCATGGTTCTCGCCAGGCCGTCAAACAAGAGCCAGGTAGCGTTTAAACCGACCTCAGAATACGTTTGGGTGTTATCCGAGGTATTAAAGTTTTTCTTGCCGGAATAATCGTTTGACGATACCCCGAAATCAGCAGTTGCGGTTACCGTGGGAGAATAAGCCCCGATCGCCTGATAGTAACGCATCTTGGCCGCGTTTACGGCATGGTAGATGGACGCATAATTGGGGTTGTTCTTGACCGCTATTTTCTGAGCGTCGATCAGTCTCAGCACCTTTACGCCGTCAAGAAGTTTGCTGTAACGGTCCTGGGCCTGTTGTGAGAAGGTGTTTTTCTCGGTTGCGACCTGAGCGGGGGGGTAACTGTAACAGCCGCCGGCGGAGAGCAAAACCGCCGCCAGGGTCGAAAAAATAACAATTGTAAAACAGGGATTCGGTTTTAAAAATCTAAGTTTTTTATGTTTCATGTCATATCTTTAAAATTCGAAGCTGTGAAAGCCATAAGTTAAAACTCAAAAATATTTATAATATTGTGCATTTGAATCCGAACTGAATAATGCTGTATGAAAATAAGTTTGACTGCTTATTCAGTTTTCCTGTTGCGGCGGACTTATTACAAGTACGCACTCTCCTTTCCAGTTGCGGTTCCTGTTCCGCCCGGAAAGCTCTTCAGCGGTGCCGCGCAATATTTCTTCATGCAGTTTGGTCGCTTCCCGGATAAGCGCAACGGGAGTATTGCGGCCTATTATTTCGCTTATATATTCAAGCGTCTTTTCAAGGCGGTGCGGAGATTCGAAAATTATTACCGTCTTGCCTTCCCCTGCAATATTTTCAAAAAACGCTGTTTTCCTTCCTGATTTTACCGGCGGAAAACCGTAAAAAGCGAATTTGTCAACCGGCAGCCCGGCGGCGGTTGCGGCGAAAGTCAAAGCCGAAACTCCCGGAATTATTTCCGGCCTGATCCCGGCGGCAGCCGCTTCCCGCACCAGCAGAAAACCCGGATCCGCCACGGCCGGGGTTCCAGCATCGGAAACCACTGCCAGTTTCAACCCGGATTTGACCTACGCAATGAGTTCCGCTGTTTTATGATGTTCATTGTGAGCATGGTAACTGCACATTTGAGTATGAATATCAAAATGAGCGAGCAATTTACGGGTATGCCGCGTATCTTCCGCGGCGATCAGGTCAACCGACCGTAAAACATCAAGCGCCCGGCAGGTAATATCGCCTAAATTACCTATCGGCGTGGATACTATATATAGTTTTCCGCCAGAATCAAATGCCATAAATCCAAAAATAATTTATAATTGTAATTTCTTTATGAGTCGTAAACTAGCGCATTTATGTTACATTGTATAATAAAATTCCTTAAAAAAAGTGAAATCTTATGGCAGAAAAAGAAAAAACGAGCCTGTCAAAATATCTTGGCGTCTGCGGCGTCGCGTCACGGCGGAAAAGCTGTGAACTGATAAAGCAGGGGAAAGTGCTGGTGAACCGGCGGACGGTTATGGAACCCGGCTTCAAAATTTCTCCGGACGATGAAATTGTCTGTAACGGCAAAGAGGTGCTTTTTCAGGAGAAGATCTATATAATGCTGAACAAACCGCGCGGTTTCGTTTGTACCGCCGATGACCCGCACGCCCCCCAAAAAGCTGTTGACTTGATAAAACTGCCGCCGAAACATTCAGACGTCAGGATTTTTTCCGCCGGACGGCTGGACAAGGACAGTGAAGGCCTGCTGATTTTCACCAATGACGGGGATTACGCCGAAAAGATCATGCATCCGAGATACGAAATCCTGAAAACCTATGAAGTAAAGACTGCGGCGGAAATCCCCGATGAAGTTTTGGCCCGGCTGCGCGGCGGGATCACTGACGACGGGGAATTTCTGCATCCCGAAGAAATTATCAGGAAAGGAAAATGTCAGTACACGTTTATTTTGAATGAAGGCAAAAAACGCGAGATCCGTCGCCTGGTGAGTTTTGCCGGGACGAAAGTAACGTCCCTGAAAAGAGTTGCGCTGGGAAAATTGAAGCTCGGAAACCTGAAGTCCGGCCAATGGAAATATCTTTCGCCGGAAGAAGTCTTATAAGTATTCGGAGGGGGACAAACCACTTTGGGGGAAAAGAGGAAAGACCGGGTATAGATCCGCAGTCGGGCAGGCCGGCTTGCAATCTGTAACCAATACCATATAGTAAATCAGGATCTTCATCACTGAAGATTTTAGGAACCGATAAAATCCAGACAGATTTGACTTATGCGTAAGGAAGATATGACGACACTTGAGATACGCGAGAAAGAGCAGGCCGCACTTAGGGAAAGGGTAAAGGAATTAAGTTGTCTTTACGAAATTTCGCTTCTGGCCGGAGATTACGATCTGGAATTGAAAGACATTCTCCTGCGTATCGCGGAATTGATTCCAGCGGCCTGGCAGTATCCGGATATCGCCTGTGCCAGGATCACTCTCGATGATGCTTCTTTCACCTCCGCGGATTTCGAAGGTGCCGGCGAACGGCAATCGGCTCCAATCGTGATAAAAGGCAAGCCGCGCGGCCGGGTTGAAGTGTTTTACCGTGAAGCCATGGATAATTCGGACGAAGGCCCGTTTCTCCGTGAAGAACGAAATTTGATCAATTCGATTTCCAAACAGCTTGCTCTGATCATCGAAAGAGCCGAATCCAGGATTGAGACTAATCATCTGCAACAGCAACTGCAGCATGCCGACCGTCTTGCCACCATCGGCCAGTTCACCGCCGGACTGGCCCATGAACTCAATGAACCGCTGGTGCATATACTCGGCTTTGCCCAAATTGTCGAAAAAAACGCTCATCTTCCGAAGGACGCAAAATCGGATGTCGCCAGTATCGTCAGAGCTTCCCTGCATGCCCGGGAAATCGTTCGGAAACTATTGATTTTTGCCCGCCAGGTACCCGGACGCCGGGAAAAAGTCCAGCTCAATGATGTGGTAAAGGACGCCGTGTATTTTATCAGCAGCAGGTGCCGTCAGAATAAAATATCGCTGCGCTGCCGGAGAGCCAGGGACATTGCTCCGGTATCCGGCGACCGCGCCTTGCTGACTCAGGTGCTGGTAAATTTGGCGGTAAACGCGATTCAGGCCATGCCGGAAGGCGGCCGGTTGCATATAGAAACCCGGCGCGAAAAAGATAACGTGATACTGGTGGTGCGCGACAACGGGATCGGGATTGCCGATGATATTAAGGATAAAATATTCATGCCTTTTTTCACCACCAAAGACATCGGCAGCGGAACCGGTTTGGGCCTGTCGGTGGTTCATGGTATCGTAAGTTCGCACGGCGGCGCCATAGAGGTTGCAAGTATGCCGGGCGCCGGAACCAAGTTTACTATTACATTCCCGGCAGTTGGCCGGCATGAAGAATATTCAGGAAACCATGGCAAATGACGAAAAACATTAATATTCTGGTGGTGGACGACTCTGCCGAAACCAGAGAAGTTATCAAAAGGAATCTTTTGGGAGCCGGTTATCAGGTAATGACCGCGGCAAACGTCGCTGAAGCAATTGGAATCCTGGAACAGAATGCCATTGAACTGGTCATTACCGATTTCAAAATGCCGTCGGCAAACGGACTGGAACTTGTCCGTTATGTCAGGGAAAAGCTGAAACATACCATAGTGATGATGATTACCGGCTATGCCTCGGTACAGGGTGCTGTGGATGCCGTCAAAGGGGGCGCGGAGGAATATCTGGCCAAACCGTTTACGGAAAGCGAACTGCTTGACGCGGTCAAACGTTCTTTAAGCAAACTTGAAAAGAACAATAAGCTGGATGCGCTGACGAAAAATTCGACTTCCGCCCAATACGGCCTGATCGGAAAATCAAAACCGATGCGGAAAATTTTCGACATGATCGAGAAGACCGCCGCGTCTTTCGGAACCGTGCTGATCAGCGGCGAAAGCGGTACCGGCAAGGAACTGGTTGCCCGGGCCATTCATTATAAAAGTCCGCGAGCAGTAGCCCCGTTCGTTCCGATCAACTGCGGGGCGATTCCGGAAAATCTGTTTGAAGGCGAACTTTTCGGTTATATGAAAGGCTCTTTCACCGGGGCGAACGAATCCCGTGCCGGTTTTTTGCAGACCGCCGAAGGCGGCTCGGTACTGCTTGATGAAGTCGGCGAAATGAGCTTGGCTTTGCAGGTAAAATTCCTGCGCGTACTCCAGGAAAACGAACTGTATATGCTTGGCGGCCGCAAACCGCTCAAACTGGATTTGCGGATCATGGCGGCCAGCAATAAAAATCTCGGGACGCTGGTCAGCAAAGGCGCTTTTCGCGAAGACCTGTATTATCGGCTCAATGTCATCAGCATCGAAGTGCCGCCTCTGCGCGAACGCGGCGACGACATTCTGCTGCTGGCTTCATACTTTGCGGATAAATTCAGCCGCAAGCTGGGACGTCCCCGCCCGGAATTTTCCGTCCCGGTGCTCGACGTACTCAAAAACTATTACTGGCCCGGCAATGTCCGCGAACTGGAAAATGTAATTCAGCGCATTCTCGTACTGAATGAAAATGAGCTTATAGAGCTTTCGGACATTCCGGAATTCCTGCATCTGAATTCTGCCTGCAACCTGGTTCCCGACCGTACTTTGGCTCAAGTTGAGGCCGAACACATACTGCAGACGCTGGCTGTTCATGGCGGCAACAAGACAAAGGTTGCGCAGGTACTGGGAATCGACCGTAAAACCCTGCGCGAAAAACTCAAGACAATCAGCAATACCGGATAGTGGGGAAAAATTCCCCACCTGACTGTTCTTTTCTGAGATGGTTTCTCATTGATTATGTAATTGCGCAATTTATTATAAAAGTCATAATTATCTGTCGTTCAGGCAGAAATAAATTATTCCCCCAAATATTTCCGACGGCTTTCTGATTTCTGGCATAAATGCTGCTTTTTTCACTGGTGTTTTGTTAACCCATGTTATCGCTTAATAAAGGAAGAAGCAAAAATGAAAAGAAATCAAATTTCAGGTCTTTGCGGTTATTGTCTTAATTCACCGGACTGCGTTTTTTTAAAAAAGGCCGTTCGTCCGGTACTGGAATGCGAAGAATTTTACCCGACAGTAAAAACGGATCCGGAAAAAGAATCCCGACCGGCATTGGCATCGGAATTTGCCGAAGCTCAGGTTCGCGAATACGATGGCTTGTGCAGGCTATGCGATAAAAAGGACAGTTGCATATATGTAAAAGACCGGGCAGTAATCTGGCATTGTGAGGAATATGAATGAAAACAAATCCTTTTATGATGTCAGAATACTGATATTTGCTGCCGAATACTATCTGGAACTTGATTTTATAGAATTTGTTATTTTGACAGAATAACAGGATAATATGGGATAAAGACAGTTGTAATACCAATTTGCAACAAAAATGTAATATTGTTGTTTCGTTAACCCTGACAGGGTTATTCAGCGTAGCCCACCGCGACGCGGTGGGTAAATATTACCACCAGTTTCTGTTCCCTGAAGTGGAACTTCAATATCCCCAATTTTTTTCAACTGCGCGACTGTCTATCCGGCACTGCATCATAGCATTTCCTTATTAGTTGATCTAAGTCTTGAAGCTTTCTATTTTCTCTTTGCAGCGTTTTTCGGTTATTTCAAGGAGTAATCTGACGCGCCCTGCAAAATATTCCAGATCTTTCTTCGAGATTTTGAAATCCTTGTCGTAACGCGCGCCGATGTAAGCGTATTCGAACAAGTCGAAACGTTCTTTGTCGGCTTCGGTTTCGCAGGGGAAAATAACCTCCAGATCGGGAAGGACTTCGCGGATCCGCCGGTCCGCGGCGCCCAGAAAATGCCCGGGCGGAATGTAATTGGTAAAAACCAGCTCGATAGCTTTATAAGCGGATTCTGCTGTTTGATGAAGTAAAAAAGCGGCTTCTTCATAATCTTTTTCGCCCAAATAAAAATTAAATCCC
>JAQUOK010000163.1 GCA_028717165.1 Victivallaceae bacterium
CCAGCAGCAACAGGTAATATACACCCTTGGAAATCCATTGTTCCATTTTGACCCGTTTAATGGAGGTATCTTCCTTTGCCATGTCGGCAAATTTTTTGTTTAAAGAAATTTTCCGTAAAGCGGCGGCCAGCGCTTTCGAAATGATTAAGGCGACCAGCCAGCCAACAACTAATATTAACAGTGCCCATAGCATGTAAGGGACTTTTTCAATAATTAGACTGGCTACTTGACTAAAAGAATCTAACATCTTATCCATAATTACATCTCCTTGTACTAAACTATCTCTGTGGCATGCGTCTCGCAATTGAGTTGCAAACCCGCCTTATTCCACTATTCTAACTTACTACATCAAGTAAATCTATTTTCGCCAGTTGACGAAAATCATTACCGGCGCCAAGGAATTCGGCAGATCGGAAAACCAACTCGTGTTTGTCTCGATGATGTTGATAATCCCGATCTGGACTCCGGTATCCGTATCTTTGACATAGTTGAAGAAGCCGAACTGCAATCCTCTCAGACGTCCCGCGTAGTTTACCATGCCGGTTACCAGTCCCGTCATTAAGTTTTCGGTGTAATCAATGAGACCGGCATCCCAGCCTAAGGATTCCTGCTTGGTATAATTGATCATGCTCCATTTTACGCCTTTGTAGCTATCGCTGTAATTGAGGAGGAATGCCCAATCCAGACCTGCGCTTTGGCCAGTAGTCCCATTGACAAAACCCAATGCCAGTGATGTTTGCGGGTTTTCTCCCCATATACTGAGAGTCACCCCTTCGATAGTGGTATTGCGATTATAAACAGCCATATCCGGCGTGATACTTAAATTGAACGGTTTAGTATCAGCCATAATACAGGTCGAAGCCATAATTGTGACTAAACATATAAATAGTTTTTTCATTTTTAATTTCTCCTTTACTCAGTTACTTTACATTAAAAAGGTGATTCCTTCTAAATCCGGCCCATAAGGAGCAGTATGATTAGAATTAAGACCGCTAATCCGATGCCTCCGCCGGGATAGTATCCCCATTTTTTACTGTGTGGCCATAAAGGTAATGCGCCTGCCAGAAGTAGAATCAATACAATCAATAAAATAGTTCCTATACTCATGTTGTTTCTCCTATTTTGTTCGCTTTTGTGGGATATAATTCCCATTGGAACTGCCATTATAAATATTATATTCTGTGATTGGGTTTATTACTATGGGGTAAAACCCTACTTTATGGCAAATAAATAAACTATTCCTTGACTTTCAATATCTTACGACATATCTTAATAAGAGGGAGTTATTCAATATGCGATACGGAAGAACTAAAATATGGCTAATCAGACAAGTAATCATTCAGCCGGAAAAGTAGTCAGTCTCCGTTTCTGAGAAAATAATAATACGATACAACGAACCGTTTTTTTCCTATCCGGCTCGCGACTGTCCAAGGCACCATACGCAAGGAGCGTATCAGGATGAATAAATCAAGCAAGACATCAGGACCATGCCCTACTGAATTGACAGTTGTTAAACGGCAATTGCGGCAGGAAACCATCCGCCGCAAAACCGCAGAGGATAAACTTAAGGACAGTCGGCTGCACTATAATCAATTGTTAGCGCAATCGCTTCTTATGCAGGAACAGTTGCGGCACTTGTCCCACCAGATTTTATTGACTCAGGAAAACGAGCGCAAGCATATCAGCCGTGAATTGCATGACGAGATCAGTCAGATTCTGACCGGAATTAATGTTCGTCTGGCCGCACTGAAAGTAGAAGCTGCCGCCAATACCGGAACCCTGAAACGAAATATTATCAGCACGCAGCGACTGGTGGAAAAATCGGTGGCAACCGTTCACCGTTTTGCCTGCGAATTACGTCCGGCAATGTTGGATGATCTGGGATTAATTCCCGCTCTTAATACCTTTATAAAGGAGTTTGTGCAACGTACCGGCTTGCGGGTTGATTTTTTCCCCATGCCGAAGGATAAGATTGAAAAGCTCGACAGTCTTAAACGGACCGTACTCTATCGCGTTGCCCAGGAAGCGCTCAACAATGTGGACAAACATGCACACGCCAGCCTGATAAATATTTCGATTCAGGTTATGGAGAATTCCCTCCGCATGGAAATAAGCGATAACGGCATCTCTTTTAATGTCAATAGAACCCTTAGTTCCAAACGACACAAAAGACTGGGAATAATCGGCATGCGTGAGCGTGTAGAAATGACCGGCGGTACTTTTGCCATTGAATCCGAGCCGGAAAAAGGCACCACCGTCAGTGTACAAATATTATTTGACGAGTCTCAGCCAGGAGTCTGATAATGAAAAATATGATGAATAAAATTACGGTCATGTTGACTGAGGATCACGCGATCGTCCGGGAAGGAATCCGGGCTTTATTGGAAGTCGAAGGCAGTTTTGAGGTGGTCGGCGAAGCCGCTAACGGTCTGCAGGCGATAGAAATGGCACAGCGGCTTCATCCTTCCGTTATTGTCCTTGATATCGCGATGCCGCAACTCAATGGTCTGGAAACCGCCCGGCGGATACTCCAGCAGGTCGCGCCCCCGCCCAGGATACTGATTCTTTCCGCTCACAGTGCTGATGCTTATGTCAAACAAGTAATTTCACTGGGCGTGAGTGGATATTTGATCAAACAATCCTCGGCGAATAGCTTGGTAAGGGCGATTAAGGAGGTACATAAAGGCAAGGTCTTTTACAGTCCATCGATTGCCAAACACTGGAAAAGTCAGCAATCCAAATTGCCGTATCGAACCGGGCGATTTCTTCCGCGTGTTGTAAACATGACTTCACGTGAACGTGAGGTGCTCCAGCGAGTTGCTGAAGGCGAGCCCAACAAAAAAATCGCCGCGGAACTTTTCATCAGCATCAAAACAGTTGAAAAACACCGGCAGAGCCTCATGAATAAACTGAATATTCATGATACCGCCGGTCTGACCCGTTATGCGATTTCAGCTGGAATCATTGAAAACAGCGTTCAGTGTACTATCGTTTGATTTTAATTTCAATAGCACTTTTGTTCACGAACAATTACTTATATCATAAAACTCATTAAGAGGAATAAGGACTTGCATTTAAGACTTATTCAAAGTATTAACACAAAAATAAGGAATAATATTATGCCTGCTCGACAAAAATTAATCGTACTCACCGCCGTAACCGTACTCGCAGTATTGATTCTTTCAGGATGTGTCGACATCTTCAGTTAATCATCAAACTGATTCCGTACAATTTTTTGGCATCATTTCGCGTACTCAGAAAAAATTGTACTGATATGTTAAACATTTGCGATTATCAAAATACTACAGGTTAGGGATTTTGCCTACGGCGGCCAGAGTTACTCGGCTTTCTATTTTGACTTGGAGATGACTCACAACTCAATTATTCTTTATCGGTATATTTACCTCGCCCCTGTGTTCCTGATGGTCGTCAACCAGCGGAATAGTCTTATCTGGTTGATCAATGCCATCAACACTGACATGCATTTCACCGTTACCGGGGATTTGCCGGATGACGAGGTGATAAACCGTTTCACGGTAACGATAGTGTATCTTGAATTCATTCCATTCCGCGGGAAGACATGGTGCAAAATTAAGTTTGTCAACTTCCAGTTTTATCCCCAGGAGATATTCCACAATCAATTGGTACATCCAAGCCGCTGAGCCGGTATACCAGGTCCAGCCACCCCGGCCGGTATGCGGCGGTGCCGCATAAACGTCGGCAGCCATAACATAAGGTTCCGCTTTATAGACGCCTACCTTTTCGGCTGAGTTGCCGTGGTTCACCGGATTAATGAGGTTAAACAGTTCCCACGCTTGACGGTTGTCTCCCAGGCGGGCGAAAGCCATTGACGCCCAGACGGCCGCATGAGTATATTGTCCGCCGTTTTCTCTTACTCCAGGGACATAACCCTTGATATATCCGGGATTCATGTCGGATATATCAAACGGCGGATTCAGCAGTTGAACCAGGCCGGACTCGTGACGAACCAAATGATCGCTCAACGAGGACATGGCCATCAGTGAACGCTGATGATCCCCCGCACCGGAAAGTACCGCCCAGCTCTGTACAATCGAATCAATTTTACACTCTGGGTTAACGGATGAACCCAATGGCGAGCCGTCGTCAAAATAGGCGCGACGGTACCATTGACCATCCCATCCGTGCGCTTCCAGGTTTAGATGCAATTCGTTTGCCGCAGCGACACATTGCCCGGCGAACGCTTCATCGCCATGAATACGCGCGATCGCAGTAAAACGAGTAAGCACTTCATACAGGAAAAATCCCAGCCATACGCTTTCGCCCTTTCCGTGTTCGCCCACCAAATTCATGCCGTCGTTCCAGTCGCCGGATCCCATGAGCGGCAGTCCGTGCTCTCCGAATTTCAGGCCATATTGAATGGCACGAACGCAGTGTTCGTAAAGCGTCGCTGCCTCAGTCGCCCGTCCAGGCAGATCGTAGTAGGAATCTTCATCGCTTTTTACCGGCCGGTCATAAAGGAAGTTAACAGACTCATCCAATACACCAGTGTCCCCGGTTGTGTTTACATAACGACAGGCGACAAACGGCAACCGGAGATAATCGTCTGAACAATGGGTCCGGACACCCCGACCTACAGGCGGATGCCACCAATGTTGGACGTCGCCTTCCAGAAATTGCCTCGATGCGCAGAGGAGCAGGTGCTCACGCACGAGTTGCGGCCGGACTTGGAGCAGAGCCAGCACATCCTGTAACTGATCGCGAAAACCAAACGCTCCACCCGATTGATAGACCGCGCCGCGCGCCCACATCCGACACGACAGCGTCTGATACAACAGCCAGCCGTTGACCAGAACGTTAAGCGCCTGGTCTGGCGTTTGCACATTAATGGCTCCAAGAGTATGTGTCCAATGCTGCCATGCCACATCAAGCACTTGACGCGCCGTCTGTGAACCACGAAAACGATTGACCAGGTTGCGAGCATCATCGGCATTCCGTCCAACGCCAAGCCGGAAGACAATCTCATGTTCCTGTCCGTCATCCAAATCAAAGGCGACCTGGATTGTGGCGCATGAATCCAACCCCGCGCCAGTCTTGCCGGAAAGACGTGTGCGTGTCATGGCGGCCGGAGCGCGGAGGGTACCGTTACGCCCCATAAATTCAATTCGGTCGCCGCTTACGGTACGATTGGGATCGTCCACATCGAAAAAGGCAGTCCGATCTTGAAATTCTGTATTGTATGGATTGCTCGCGAATAAAGCGCCGCTTTCTGGATCGACTTTAGAGATCACATGCATATTCGATTTCGCTCGCAGGTCACCGAGAACCCATTCCGCATAGCCGGTGGCGGAGAGTCGGCGTGAATGTCCGGAATCGTTGCGCATTTTGAGTACCGCAAATTTGACGGGCGCATCCAGCGCCACATAAATCCACAACTCAGAACGGATACCAAATTCAATATGTTCGAAAACGCTGTAACCGAAGCCGTGCCTGGTAACGTAAGATGTCGCGCCACGGCATGGCAGAGGAGCAGGCGACCAGAAATTGCCACGCTCTTCATCGCGCAGATAAAACGCTTCTCCTGTTGAATCGCTCACCGGATCGTTGCTCCATGGGGTAAGGCGGAATTCGTGGGCGTTTTCACTCCAGGTACAGGCTGAACCACTCTCTGAAACAACGGTTCCGAAATTCGGGTTGGCAATGACATTCACCCAGGGCATTGGCGTCAACTGTTCATGGGTGGTGGTAATGACATATTCACGCCCGTCAGGGGTAAATCCGCCAAGGCCGTTATAAAACGCCAGGTCATTGCGCGGCAATGGAACGACGACGGGAGAGGCAATATCTCCGGAAAAAGTCGGGATAAGAAGCGGTATATTAACTGCCGGAGCCAGTCGACCGTTGATTTGTTCTTCCAGCGTTCCCCGACTATCGGTAATGATGACACGAGATGCCGTTTCAATCAGGACGCGGTCTTCTTCCGCTATCTGATCCGCCGCCCGGACGAAAATTCCGCCTGGCCGGTCAGTTGCATTGATGTCGATCCCGGCGGCAATGAGGCCCATAATACGGTCATGAAGCAGTTGTCGATACCCGGAATGATCTTCATTCCAGATAACCAGATCGACCGCCAGGCCTTTCAGTCTCCAGTACGCATGGGCCTGGACCATTTGACGAACCAGATCGATATTGTCCGGGTCTTCAACTTTGAGCAGTACTATCGGCAAATCGCCGGAGATGGTATATCCCCATAGCCCGGATTGTCCCCGGCGGTTCTTGATGAGAGTGCGCGGATCAGCCCGCAAAGACGCGTTAGAGTAAATTATCGATCCTGCCAACCGGCCATAAAGCTGGGCTTCGGCTTCCGAGGCATTGATTTGGCGCAACAGTACTTGACTATGGGTCCAGGCCAGATCAAAAACGCGATCGGCAAGTCGCCGATCCTGGTATTTTTCAACCATACTTAAGGCATCATCACGAGTTTCACCGATGCCGGTGACGATATCGAGCGTTACTGCTTCTTCAGGTTCCAGCGTGATCAGGCAACGGATTGCGACGATCGGATCGAGTACAGAACCTTCACTGTCAGAAAGTGCCTTCGGAACTCCGTTCATGGCCAGCGGTGCGGCAACGGTGTTGCCGCGGCCAAGGAACTGCTGACGATCAGTTTCATAGGAAACTTCTTCCAAAGTCGCGCCATGCACGGCTATCTGATGCAGCATACATGGTGCCGACTCGTCCGCCGAACGCGGTCGGCGGGTACATAAAATAGCTTGCAGACGGCGAATGATTTCGGTCTGGACAAAGAGATTGCTGAACGCCGGATGCAAGGCATCGGCAGCCGGTGGAGCCAACACCACTTCCGCATAACTGGTAACCTCAATGGTACGGCGAACCTG
>JAQUOK010000164.1 GCA_028717165.1 Victivallaceae bacterium
CACCATCGAGGACGCGGAAGACCAGGGCTGCGACCTCTTCGATATCGAACAGCTCAAAATCGAATATTCCGAAGACGAATTCCGGCAGCTCTTCATGGCGCATTTCATCGACGACACCGCCAGCGTCTTCAGTTTCGCGCAGCTGGCCAAATGCCTGGCCGACAGCGCCGACTGGCAGGACTTCAATCCGGACGCCGCGAAACCTTATTCCGGGGGGTCTGGATCGGTTACGACCCGAGCCGCAGCCGCGACGGCGCCTGCATCGTCGTCCTGGCGGCGCCGAAACAGCGCCGCGGCAAGTTCCGGGTACTGGAAAAGATCACCCTGAAAAACGCCGCGTGGCAGTACCAGGCGGAGGTCATCAAGGAATTATGGGGCAAATACCAGGTAGAATATATCGGCATCGACATCACCGGCCCGGGCGACGGCGTCGGCCAGATGGTGCAGCGTTTCTATCCGGCCGCCGAATGTATCTTCTACACCCAGGAAAAGAAAAACCAGCTGGTATTGAAGGCGCAGCAGGTGATCAACGACGAACGGATCGAATGGGATTCAAGCTGGAGCGATATCGCGGCCGGCTTCCTGCAGATCCACCGCGCCCTGACCGGCAGCTCGAACATAACCTATGTCGCGAGCCGCAGCGACACCACCGGCCACGCCGACGCCGCCTGGGCGATCATGCACGCCCTGATCAACGAAGATTTTATCCTGCCGGAAGAAGGCGAAGAATGCAGCTATGCCTTCTCCGCCTAGCCGTTGCATCCGGCTGTTTTTATGGCCCTTCGCTTCGCTGGGGCCGGATCGTTACATCCGCCCGTTTTATCCGTGTCCGTCCGTATTTCTTTGACTAAAAATGAAAAACAAAATCTATTTTCATCACCGCTTGAAAAAATCATTTTGTATTACCCGGCAATTAATACTATAATAAGAAGTTGTGAGTTGTGTTTAAAAAAAAGCCGGGAGCGCCGGTCGCCAGTCCGGCTCCCCAAAAGGCCGAATATAACGGCTCGGCCCCGACGAAGCGAAGGGCCGCTAAAAATCCGGGTGGAACGGTGCGAATATATTGTCCATATTGCCAGACTAAAATGATCATCACTCATCCCGTGCGGATAAACAACCGGGTATCGGATCTATACACCGTCTGCCCGAATGTCGAGTGCGGCGCCCGCTGCGTCATGCGCCTGAGCCATATTTCCGACCTTACCCCGCCGGCGCCGACTCTGACCGCCGCCATGCACGAATGGTTCGCCAATCTCCCCGAAGCCGAACAGAAAGCCATCGCCAGAACCTATCAGCCGGCGCTGTTTTAGGCGTTGCGTCCGGTTTTTATTTTTCTAAAGATGCTTGTTTTGGGACAGGCCAAGCGCTTTTTATAAAATCTTTTATTCTCTTTTTTCCCATGATCAGCATTATGGATAATAATATTGTCAGACAAATAAGATTGTCTCGAAAAGCCTTAATGTAATAATGAATAAAAATATTAATATAGTATTTTTTAGCATCTAGCTCGATTATATAATATTCATTTTTAACCTGTTCAATAAAGCGTTTAGGATCTACAGTAATAATAGTATGACCGTTTTTAAGTTTTATTTTTCCAGTCTCTTTCATTTCCTTTAAGTTTTCATCAGTCAGAACTTCAATCCTGGTAATATCATTTTTAGAAATACTTACCGCAGTATATTTAAATAGATCCATGATTTGATGGAATATGAAGAATAATATAAAAAATATTACAAATAGCGGTATAAATCTTTTTATAAATGTTTTAGTTTTTAAATTCATCTTTCTTTTTTCCTTTAAAATGTAATTTTGAAACATAGCCAAAACCTACCAGCCGGCGCTGTTTTAGCCTGGATTATTCGTAAACATCCAGTTGAGCCGGGCTGATCTCTAAAGCTGCTGCTATTTTTTCCAGAGTAGCTTTCTGATTAGTTTTGCTGTTTTCTATCGCGGAATATGACCTCTGGGTAATCCCCATCTTTTCCGCTATTTCTTTTTGAGTTTTTTTCAGACGAACCCGCCAGGCTTTTACAATAGAGCATTCATGATCTATCATGTAGCTGACCACTTCATGCGGGATAGTTTCTGTTTCATCTTCCTGACGCAGCTGGTGACTCAATTTTTAAACTCCTCAGTAATGATTTCTTAACTGAATTATCCAGAGATTGGCCCCGTCCACATGATAAACCAAACGGTTGCAACTGTCAATCCTGCGGGACCAGAAATCGCTTAAATTATGTTTTAGTTTCTCCGGTTTTCCAGTGCCTTCAAACGGGGTTCTGGCGGTTTCGGTCAGCAACTTGTTAATCCGGTTGAACGTCTTACGGTCCTGGCCTTGCCAATAGCAATAATCTTCCCAGGCGGTAGGGGTAATGCAAATATTAAGCATTTTCCAGTGCTTCCAGTTCTTCAACGGTTTTTTTAATGCATTTACCCTGTTTCATTTCTTCTATGCTTCTTAGTAAACGTTTGACGTTTTCAGGATTCCGCATCAAAAAAGCGGTTTCTTCCATGGACTCGTAATCCTCCAGCGAAATCATAACGACGGAAGGTTCTCTTTTCTTGGTAATGATAACCGGATCATGGTCCGCGCAGACGCGTTCCATGGTCGACGCCAAATTGGCCCGTAAAGCCGTATATGACAATGCGTTCATAAACTGTTTTTCCTTTCTTGTTGATGTACAGAAGAATGTACAGTTTACTTTTTATTTTGTCAAGGACTTTCCACCCGGTTTTTATAAAAAAAACTCCGCTGAAATTAATCAGCGGAGAAAAAAGCCCGGGCTTTTTTTGCTGGTACCGTGTGGTGGCGTTAATTGTTAGCTCCGACGCCTATATAAAGTTTTCGATTCGGTTTATGGCTCGCTCCACGACTCCCAGTTGCTTGGGAGTCGACATTACTGTCATTTCGGTGATCAGATAATCTTTGTACAGCTCCACGGCTTCGGAGCGGTTTTGATAGATCAGCTCCGCCAACGCTTCCCTGGATATGCTTATTTTATTTGACTGTCTTATATTTCGAGACCGACGTTCGGTTTTCCTGCTCATAACGTCATCACCCCCATAATCAACAGCGCCGTGATGAAACAGGCTCCGAAGATTAATGAACTCGCTTCGACCTCGCGGCCGCTATGGCCGCAACCGCCTTTTACAAGGAACAAGTCCCTTGACCCTGGTATGGTTCCTTCGCTTCGCTGGGAACTGTTTTTTGGTGTATTCATGACTGCCACCTCAAACAATGATTTCGTCGCTGTTGACCAGTTCCTTGAAAGTACGCTCCAAGGCGCTGCCTTTCTCCGCGTGGACCGCGTCCGAACAAAAACGGATACAGTCGTTGACGAACGGGCATTTTTTCTGGAAGAACAATTCGTCTTCGGCTATACTGACAGCGTTTTCAAGCTGTTCAAGATAGTCTACAATAGTTCCCAACTCTTCCTGGTCAAAGCCGGACAACTGTTCTTTGAGACGGCGCACGAGAGATTTTACCAATACCGCCCTCTCAACCTCATCGCTGAAAAGATAGGATTCGGCTTTCTTTACTGCCGTTTTGGGAGAGTCTTCAGGCATGACCAGTCCCATGCGGTTGCGTTCGGATTTGGAAAGCCTGTCTAAACTGTCTGTGAAAGACTCGAATATAACATCTTTTTCGTGCGGGGTTTCCCCGCGTTTGACCTGCTCTGCGATTTCCTCATCGGTGAAATACCTGACGGTGATACTCATGGTATCCTCCTTTTTTGTGCCCCTATCAAAGGGCGCTAAAAAGGCTGACTGCGGATCGTTGATAGAACGGTAAAAGGATCACCGCTAGCCCGAAGGCTCCACCACAGTCAGCCAGAATTCTTTGGGAATTCCTTTTTTTGATGCCCTACCAAAGGCATTTGCTCTTAAATTATATTGCAGAAATCCAAAAGTCAAGTCCAATATTTGACTTTTGAATGATTTTGGTATACGATATACGACTTTAGCCGTATAATGGAAAGGAGAAAATTATGGAGAAAGAATCTCGTTTAGAAATAGGGGAAACCTTGTCAAGTCAACTGCTTGCCATTCTTGAGAGTAACACTTTCAGTGCGCGTGAAATCAGCGAAATGACTGAAATATCTGTAAACAGTATTTATCGCTGGAGTAAAACACCGACCGCAAGAACTTACCTGTCACAATATAAGAAAATCCAAGATTTCTGTAATAAGCATTTAATAGAGACTTTAACTCTACAAGAGAGAGAAAACATAGAAAATTTGGCATTATTTACAGAAAGAATAGATTTAACCTATGAAGAAGAACAGGAACTTGTTGCCAAATTTAATCAGCCGATGCGATATGAAAACGCGATTACCCAGTTGCAAGGCATTGCATTTGCGGTAAAATTTGACAATGAAGTGGACGTCAAAGAATTAAAAATGATAGTGACTTGGTTAAAGCACAACCATGAATTTGTTGAAACCGCGCCGGGCACCGCTATGCTTCCCATTACCGCCGGATTTGCCGCGCCGGCGCCGCCGATTTCGGAATAACATCAGAGTTTTGAACCATAAATTTATTGTATTTATCATTTTTTTATTTGACATAGTACCGTTTTGGTACTATACTATAATATATTATAAAACAAAGGTCCGGCATGAAAATTTATGGCAAGAAGACACTGGAAAAATTTAGAAAGAAACACGGCGATTGCCGGACTCAGATTACAGAGTGGATACATGATGTGGAAAGATCAAACTGGAAATCATTTAATGACATCAAAAGAGTTTATCCGCACGCAAGCATATTGAACAACAATACGGTTATTTTCAACATAAAAGGAAACGGCTATCGTTTAGTGACAGTGGTGATCATAGTAGCGGGAAGCGTCTATGTCGAGTGGATAGGAACTCATGAGGAATATAACAGGAAAACTTTTTAACCAGAGAAACTTGAGGAAACTGATATGAAAAATATAAACTTGATTAAAACCGAAAAAGAGTATGACAAAGTAATGGAAAGAGTCCTGACGCTGGCTAAATCAAATCCGGAAGAAAATACTCCGGAATTTGATGAACTTTCCATCTTGAGTCTGTTGATTGAGGAGTATGACCGTAAACATTATCCCACGGATCCGTCAGACCCGATTGAAGCAATCAAATTCCGCATGGGACAACAGGACTTAAGGCCGGTTGATATGAAAGAGTATTTTGGTTCAACCGGCAGGTTTTACGACATCATAAATAAAAAAAGAAATCTCAGTCTGGCAATGATCCGCAAACTTCACGAAGGTTTGGGAATCGCCTACGAAAGCCTTTTGGCGTAAATCAACACTCCCCTGACTTCGTGTCTTGCGTGATTAGAAATCCAGCAGCAGGCGCGGATCGCAATTCATGGCCCGGGCATACCTGGAGGCAAGCTTCACCATCCGAATCCCGGTTTTCATCTGCAGGCAAACCGCCGCTGGAGTAACTCCCATTTTTGCCGCCAGCACATTCTGTTTAATTCCCCGCCTTTTAATTTCCCTGGCTAACGCGGTCATGATATCCCTCATAGTTTTAAGTTTTAAGGGTTAAGTTTTAAGAACCTTATATTCGTTCTTTAAACGCAGGAACTGCATAAATCAGGTTCCACCCAATAGCAGCCGTCCAGGCAGGCATGATAAGACGTACAACCGCAAACCCGGCAGGTAGGTTCCTCAAAAAGATTGAGTTTTCCCCGGCACGGCATAAACGGCAAGCGTTCCGGAGCGCCGAGTTTCCAGTTGAAGTATTCCGCTTCCGCCCAGCGGCTGGGATCATTTTTAACGATATCGAGTAAATCGACCATGCCGATCAGCCCGCCGAAATAAAAATCTCCCTTGCTTACCGGCATCGGAACCATCGGAAAATTTTCCCGGATCCAGTCGTAACCGGCAAGATCAAACTTTTTCCCGGCATGGATCAAAAGGCCTCCCCGGTAACCGGTCTGCCAGCTTCGGTTTTCAATATCTTTGTAACCCTCAATTATCGCCCAGGCCCAGGGCTGTTGTACTGATAATACTTTCATTTTACCTCCGTTTTTATTATTGCGAGGGCGACGGATCGCCTAAAATGTTACCGTTGTGGTTAAGACCGCGGCCGCGAACCAGTAAATGGTTTTGCGCCAATCGCCATGGCAGACATAAACAGCTGCCGCCGCCAAGTCGAGAATGATCAGAATTACTGGAAACAATTGCTTCATACCACCTCCAATTTTGTTTTAAGGTTTAAGGATTTTAAAAGTTCCGCCAGGTCACGGCCGGAATCGGTCAGCATCAGATCCCGCTTGCGCTTGTCCGATACTTTGTAATCCGTATTGATCAGCCGCAGCCGTTTGGAATTCCGGTTTTTCCGGCCGGCTGCCATTAAAGCTATTTTCAACTGCACGGCTTTATGGTCCAGCCCCAGGATATCCGCTATCTCCCGGACGCAGAATCCCGGATTTTCATAAACCGCCAAAAGGATCCTGACGCTTTCCATATCCAGCGCCGGGTAACGCCTGCCGATTTTATCGATTATTTTCACTTTCACCTCAAGTTTTATCAAATAAACAGGAAAAATTTTCTATGCGGTAATTTTGGTAACTTTGGTTATCTCGTTAATTATCAATAGATTTACGATTACTTTTAAAGGTAATTTCAGGTAACCGGAGGTAATTTTTACAAAAACCGAAAGGTAATTTAATTACCGTGGAATTACCTTTTTATTACCTTTTCAAACATTTGCAATTAACCTTTTATCAGTCAGTTAAACATATTCTGAAAAAATAATTACCTCGATTACCTCTGTTTTTAATTTTCCGGCAGGTATAAAAGCCGAGCCGAAAAAATATATAGTTTCACCTCCTGTTATTCTTTGTTATCCGGGTTCTTGAATATC
>JAQUOK010000165.1 GCA_028717165.1 Victivallaceae bacterium
GATAGATCCCTTTGCCGTCAGTTGAAGGGGAAGCGTATGTGATTTCCCGTCCTGCGTCCGGAATTTTATATTCTGAAATGATTTTGCCGTCAGTCAGATCAAATATGCGCAGTCTGCCGTTTATAGTAACTCCGACGGCCTTTTGGCAGTCCCGCGAATAACAGACTTTGCGAGTGTTCGTATTCTCTATGTCGCAGAGTATCCGCTTCTTTTCGATATCCCATTCGACAATCCGGTTATAACCGCCGCATAATAACCGTTTCCCGTCGTCACTCAGACAGATGATAACGGATGCCGGAACTCTGTCGACTGCAAGTATCTGTCCGCTGTGGGCGTCGCAGCTTATGATTTTCGTGCCGGTACCGAGATATAGTTTTTTCCCATCCGCACTGTAACACAGGCCGGAAAGATTATAAATCCCGGCGGCCTTGATCAACATGTGAGGCCTGACATCACTGAAATTACTGATATTTTCCAGATTCAGGCCGTAAGCAGGCATATTCAGAAACAAAGCGGTTAAGCTTCCGGTTAAAACTTTTTCCATCATTACTTTACCTCCATGAGCGCCTGAAGCCTGGTTTTCAATACGGCCGCTTTCGATATATATTCCTCAATAGCTTTTTCTTTATCGTTTACCGGAGGCAGGTTCAGTTTGTCCGGGAAATGTATCTGGTCATAACAATTCTGATGATACAAGGCGGCGGGGTCGGCAAGCAGGTAATCCAGTTGCGCCAGTGCCGCCTGAAGTTCACGGACATTAAGCCGGGTAAGGATTTTCCTGAATGTGCCTTCATATTGTTCCGTCGCCTGTTTTTGCAGGTCGCGGCCGTTGTATATCTGAATTTTGCGGCCGACATTAAATGCATTTTTGCCCAGTTTAAGGTTATACCACTCCGATGGCCAGGGCGCGCCGAATCCAGAATAGCTGCCTAAAGCGCAGTTCCTTGGAGCGCAGCAGGTAAACAGCCTTTCCAGATGCTTAAATAAAAAAAGATTGTGGGATATGCGGAGACAGGAACTGGGAATTCCCCGAACCAGAAAGCCGGTATTAAAGAGATTGGTATTGTGGTGTGCGTCCCAGACACAGCCGCCGATCATGTTGGCGGTGCTTTTCCCGGATTCGCGAAAACCGTGCATGTCGAAATCCCCGTAGCCGCGCAGGGTGAAATTTCCCGTACAGATATTATATCTGGTTTCGCGTCCGGAAACGGGGAGGCCGCCGGAACTTATATGATGACGGTTAAAGCTGAATTTATTTGCCTCGATAATCGGGAACCCGCCGGCATTGATCCCGTAGCCGAGCCCGGTCCGGCAATTATGATGGATATGATTATTGTGAATATAGGAACGGCTGCCGACGGCATGGATACCGGCTACCGAAAAATCAAATATTTCACAGTTATCCACTTCCGCGCCGAAATGTGATAACATAATTCCCGCGCTGTTGGCTGCGGTGGGTTCACATTTTCCCCATGGGCCCTTGAGCCGCAGTCCGGTAAACCGGATATAATCGCCGCCGCTCTTTAAAAGGATCTTTATTTTCGTCTTTCCCCGGCTCTGCAGCAGCGCTCCCGGTGAATTCCGGTAACCGCGATCGCCGGCAAGCGTCACTCCGGCGGGGATCGTCAGTTCTCCGGTAAAATCAATTACCGCATCGGCAGGAATGAAAATGATCTCTCCTTTTCCGGCTTTTTTCAAAGCGTTTTTCAATTCCGCATAATTTCTGACGGTATAATTTCCAGAGGTGACAATATCAGCGTAGCCCTTGCCGCCGCCGACCGGACTGCCGTTGCATACCGGTTCGGCGCCATAGGTTTCCGGAATTTTCGACCAGTCAATTTCGTTGCGGTAAAGGCCTATCCGCTTGCTTATCCGCCCTGATCTTATTCCTTCTTTTATGTACGGACTTTTACAATATTCGATCATATTGACCGAAACTGCCTGAGATTGCAGCGCCAGACACATAATTACAGTTCCTGGTAATATTTTCATACGTTTACTCCATAATCGTTTCGAGTACCGCCGGAACGGTGTTGCCGCAATCCCAGGGGACTTCTTCGCTGATCACCAAACAATAGCGTCTGTCCCCGGCTTCCCTCATCATGCGGCGGATATGGTCTTTCAGTTCAGGCAGCGGCAACCGGTAACGATTCAGTCCCGGGTTGATCCAGAAATATTTCTCCGGCCAGTATTCCCTTGCCTGTGCCACCGTCAGATCTCCTTCCGGAGCTTCGGTAAGCGAATCTATGCCGTCTATCGACAGTCCGGCGATAATATCCGCCGCCATGCGCAATTTACCGTCATAATGTACCAGCAGTTTTTTGCCGGCGCCATCCATGATCGGTATAATTTTGCGGTAAATGCTTTCAAGGTAGCGTTTATAATAATACGGCCCGATCGTTTCCAGCGACAGGTTTTCCCATAATTTTATCTGCGGGCAGGGGGTTTTTACCGCCTGACGAAATTCCTCAAGTTTCAAGTCTTCCATGACTTCCATAAGGGACAGCATTTCCGGCAATTCTTCAGCCATGTGCACGGAAAAATTTTCAAGCCCGACCCAGTCGATCTGCAGGATCATCAGCGGAGTCCGCCCGGAACCTATGCCCTGGATCTGGCCTAGGGTAATTCCGTTATCACCCAGCCTGGTTTCCGAAGCCTGAAACGGCGCTTCGTCGGCATAAACTTTAATATCCCGCAGGGCATGCTTCATGATCCGGTAATCTTCAATATCCTTGATGAAATACTCCTGCCGCCACTCCCCAAGATACCATTCGTGCAGTTCGCCGATTTCAGTAAGCAGCCGGACATCCCGGCGTTCTTGGCCGTCCTGTACGGAAAGCTCCTCTTGAAATTCAAAATGCGGCGTTTCGTGTCTTATGAGGTTGGCATGGTTGATTTGTCCGAGACCCCGGGCAAAGAAATCTTCCCAGGCGACATGGCGGCGGTTTTTTACGAACCAGTCATAGACGGCATAGACCGGACTGCTTATTTCCCGGGCTCCGAAACTTGCTGCGAATTTTTCGCGAATACTTTTCATTGCGGTGCGTCTCCCCAGTCCGGAACCGTTAAGGTTTCACCATCTTTAAGGGCGGATTTATGAGCCGTTACTCCCATTGCCGTATAGCGCGCCGCTTCCCAGGCGTTAATGACCGGGAGACGGTCATGGACCAGGGCGTCAATGAATTCGTGTACCATATAGGGATGCGCGCCGCGGTGGCCGGACGGGATGAAATCACCGGCTCCGACACCGCCGGCTTTTTCTCCCAGTACCGTTTTGAATTCATTATGCACTTCCGGCGGCAGCGGGTCATACAGTTCTTTTTCGTCCAGTTCCACGCTGCGGTAACGCTGTGAGTAATCGCCCTCGCGTTTAACCTCATACCAGCGGTTTTCACTGAAAGTGCCGTGAGTTCCCATCAGTCTGAAAGCTACTTCATGGTTTCCCAACTGTCCCGCGGCCTCCCTGGTTTCCGCAAGCCTTACGGTCGTGCCGTTCGCCATTTTATATAACGCGAATTCATTACTGAACTTCTGGGTATGGTCATGAAAAAACGGGTCCTTGGCGGTAAAACCGTATGCGGTTACTTTTTCGGCATGGGTTTTCATCACATAAACCGGTCCGGCGGCAGAATGCGTCGGATAATCCATCGGCCCGCTCCATATGTTGCGCGAACGGTAATCGGCAAGCTGCCGCGGCCAGCCGGCTCCGGAATCACTGCCGTAGCGGATCTGCATTACCCGCCGCAGATTATCGGCGCTGTCCACGTCATGGCAGTATTCGCCTTCGGAATAAACGAATTCCCCGAACCGGCCCTGTTCCGCCATCCGGCGGCAAAACATTATTTCAGGATAAAAACAAGTTGTTTCTCCCAGCATATAACGCATCCCGGTCCTGCCTGATGTCTCGATGATCCTGTCACACCAGTCAAGGATTTCATCCATGCAGGGAAGCGTAACCAGCGGAACCGCACTGTACACATGTTTGCCGGCTTCCATTGCCCGGACGCATTGCGGAGCATGCAGCCAGTGCTGGGTTATAATGACCAGCGCATCGACATCGCTTTTACAAATTTCGTCCAGGGACAAATAGGCGTCCCGCGGCGAAAATTTATCCGCGAAAAACGGATCTTCGGCAAATTTTCTGATCTTTTCCGGGTCTATGTCGCAAAGGGCGATCCGGTCAACCGCCGGATGGGCCTTAAACAACTTCGCGAAAGCGGAACCGAAACTGCCCAGTCCCACCATTCCAATACTGATTCCCATAACCTTATCCTTTATTAATTATGCAGCGCTTTCTCAATGCAAACCGCTGTTTGGGTTGCAAGCGCTTCATAGCCTTTTGCGTTGAAATGCACTTTATCGCGGCTTTGGAGCCGCTGCCGCCGGGGTTCGACCAATGAATACAGATCATTGACCTGAATGCCGTTCGCCTGCATGACCGCGGCGGCAATCCGGTTATACTCGATAATCCATTTTTCCCGCTTCGACGCCGCGAATGCCGGTACCGGAGTGGCGCTGGCCCAGATGACGCGATTTGCCGACCGTTTCAGCCGGGCGGCGATTTGCCGCAGATTCAATTCGTAGGAACGCGGATCAGTCCTTACCCGGCCGACGCCCCAGGTAATTTTACCGCGGTCGTCTATGAGGTGGTTATCCCATATGCCGCAATTGAAATGGATTACGTCCCAGCGGCGCGTTCCGAGCCATTTATCCAGATGCGCCAGCAGCCAGGCGGAATCCCGGCAGTTCGCCGGCGGCCGGATAACATTCGCCTTATCTTTCAAAAGCCGCCTTACTCCCAGGGTATAACCAATTGATATGGAGTCTCCCAGAAGCAGCACGCGAGGCAGCCCGGGGTCTTCTTTTATCGGAACGAACGCCTTTTGGGATTTACTTCCCGCCAGGTATTCGGCTTCGTTCAGACTCCGGTCAGCGCCGGTAAAAACCGAAACCAGGAAAGAACAGAACAGGATGCCGGAGCAATAGAGTATTTTCATGGTTATTATAATTTCCTTTGTTCAGGGCGTATTTCGAGATGTTTCAGTTTATGAAACAATTAAGGATTTTAATTTTCCGCAATAGATCAGCGCCAGGTTCCGTACGCGAAATTGGCGGCATCATCCTCGGTAGTAAAGAATTTCTTCATGTCCTCAACATTTCCTGCGAGAAAAAGAACGTTCATCCGTCCCTGATGGCGTTCGTCCATATACGCATTGTAGTAAGCCATTCCGCAGGAAATTTCCGCTCTCCCAAGATTAGCATTGGCGGAACCCGGGGTAGGGTCATAAATCGAATCGACCAGAGTAAACACCGAAGACGCCTGTGCATTGAATGAACTCAATTTTTTACCGGGCAGATACCAGCTGTAGCCGTAATCAACATACCTTGCCCTTGCGCTGTTCAGGGCAGGGTTGCGGGCGGGGCAATAAAAAAGTCTGGAACCGTTATACGGAGTAGAACCATACGGATTGAAATAACGGATATCCGTAGCCGAGCCGCCGACATATTTGTCGAGTACGAAGGCATAGCCCTGATTATAGGAGCCTGAATCGACATAGTCGCGGTAGGGCAGCCATTCGTTATTGTCATTGAGATACATTGCAAATGCGGTTCCAAGCTGTTTTAACTGGTTTTTGCAGGAAATCGCTTTACCTTTTTCCCTTGCCTGATGCAGGGCCGGCAGCAGCATCGCGGCAAGTATCGCAATGATAGCTATCACAACAAGCAATTCGATCAATGTGAACCGCAAATAAGCGGCAGCGAAATTTCGTATTTTCATGACAATCTCCTGTTTTTATGATTGACTTTATATCTTTCAATGATTATTATACTAAGCGAAGTTCAACTTGGCAATAGTCTAAAACCTATAAAAGTTATACATTTCATAGGTATGATTAATTTTTCATTAATAAGTATTCGGCAATTTACCGATCCAGTCAAAAGTTTTACCCAGGTTGTATTCAGACCCTGGATTATACTTTATGCGGACGGGTGTATCTATGAACGCGTTTTCGATAATAAAGGTAAACTGTTATTTGAGCTGCATAATGATCTGAATCCGGCTTTGTTTCTGTTTCTGCCCGGGATGAAGCTTGAATTCAGCTATTCCGCAAAGCGTAATAACTGGGCTATAATCCTGTCGGATCTGCAGTTGCGTTATTCCGGGCAGCCGGATATGTTTGAAATCTATGACGGCCAGTTCTGGATCCCGATTCCGCGCATGGTTCCGCTTTCGAATGAAATGCTGAATTATTGGGAATTGGAATTCAGCCGGATAAAGGATGTCCATCAGAGCAGTTTGCCGGCGGATCAGTTTTATTGCAAACTGGCGGTATGTGATATCATAAAATATATTATTTCCAGGCGAGATGATTTGTCTTCTTCCCTGTCGCCGGCGGAAAAATTGAAAAAGCTGCTTGACGCTGACAGCAAGTTTGAAAAATCAATCGAACAATTGTGTAAGGAATGCAGTTATTCAAGTGATTACCTGAGAGAACTGTTTAAAAAACAGTATGGGCTGGCTCCTCAAAATTATCGTTTCCAGAAACGGATGCATGAAGCGATGCGGCTGATTACCGACAGCAGTCTGCTCGTTAAAGAGATCAGCGATATTCTCGGATTCGACTACAATTCGCATTTTACCAAGGTTTTTCGAAAAGAATACAATATTTCTCCGCGGGATGCAATCCGTAAATTCAGAAATGTCTGAACCCTCATTTTATCCTTTGACGCCGCCGAGCTGAATGCCCTTGACGAAGAATTTCTGTCCGATCAGGAAAACCGCCACGAGCGGGATGATACTCATCAGCGACCCGGCCATCAGGAGATTCCATTTGGTGCTGTGTTCGCCCATGA